>SOHZ01000279.1 GCA_004377365.1 Anaerolineales bacterium
CAGCACCTCTTGCTGCCGGGCAAAGTTCAAAAGGTCAGCCACGATGTTCTTGCAGCGGGTGGCCTCGTTGATGATCATCTTCAGGTCATCGCGCCGGGGGTCATCCTCAGGTGCCTCTTTGTACATCACGTCGGAGAAAAGGAGGATGGTGCCCAAGGGGTTGTTGATCTCGTGGGCCACGCCGGCCGCCAGTTGCCCCATCGAGGCCAGTTTCTCTTTGTGCAACAGCTCCTGTTGCGTCTGGTGTAGGGTCTCGACCATGCTGTTGAAGGATCGTCCCAGGACAGCCAGTTCGCCGTTGCCGTAGGCCTGCACGCGGACTGTCATGTCGCCCTGGGCTAGACGGCGGTTGGCCTCCACCAGTTCGGCGATGGGCCGGGTGATAAAGCGCGCGATGGGCACAGCGATGACCCCGGCCAACACGATGCAAATCAGGGCAATGAGGGCCACCCGGTTGTTGAAGGTATGGACCAGTCTCTCGAAGGCCGACACGCGAGCTCCCACGTACAGGCTACCCACTACCTGACCCTGGTGGTCCCGCAATGGCACGTAGCGGGTGATGAACCACTCCTTGACCACAAAGGCCCGGCCCACGTAATCGCGGCCCTGCTTCAGTACAACATCATACACCTCCTGTGAGACCCGAGTGCCGACAGCTCGCTTGCCCTCTTTGGTCATCACGTTGGTCGAGACCCGCAGGTCGCCAAAGAAAACGGTCACGGTGTCAACCCCGGCCACCTCTTTGATGCGATCCACCAGAGTAAAGTCGTTGTTGAACAGATACGCTGCCAGCACCACCCCGATCACCTGGCCATCCTCGTCCTGCAAGGGGTAGACGCCTGTAATCGCAAGGCCAGCCGTTCCCTCGCGTGGATCGAAGGGCTCTGGGGCGGCCTTGGGGGTTTCTATCAATGAGATGTAGGCCTGCCTGTCCAGCCCCACTTGGGCCAGGAATTCGGCCGGGATGATCTCGGTGGCCGCCTGTTCCTTTCCAGTTGACAACACCTCTGCGACGATGGGCAACTGCCTCCAGTTGCCCTGCGTAATGAGCGGTGATAGTTGCCCCTCCGATGAGAGGACCTGCCCTACCGAAATGTTGCCCTCGGTGTTGAGCACGACGATGAGGTGGGTGCCACCCAGGGTCGGCACGGTGATCTTGCGGCTGATCTCCTGGTCAATGATCTGGATGGCCTCGGCCTGGCCCTGAAAGGCGGCTTGCAGGTTTTGGATCACTCGGGGGTCCTGTACCATCCGGTGGCCGACGGCTGCAACCTCGTCCAGCTTGAGTTGGTAGAAGGCCTCGGCCAGGTCCATGTCGCGGGCCACCCGCTCGTCCATAGCGCCGGCCAAATAGTCCTCGAGCACCCGCGAAACAACGATGGTATTCAAGCCCACTGTCAATGCGGCCACCAACGCAAAGGAGGCAATCAGTACGACCCGTAACCGCCCCCCTAACAGTGTGGAAATGAAACGTTGCATACTCATGGCCCTCCCTGGTTGGCCAGGGGCAGAGTGAAGCGAAAGGTACTGCCCTGGCCTACAACCGATTCAACCTCGATGGTGCCGCCGTATTTTTCTACCACCTGCTGGACAATGGGCAGCCCCAGACCGGTACCGATTTCCTGCATAGCCTTAGCTTCTTCGGTGCGATAGAAATCCTCAAAGATGCGGGGGATGTCCTCCGCCGCTACGCCGATGCCTGTATCCGACACAGCCCCGATGACTTGCCCTTGCTCCCGATCCGTCTGCAGCGAGACGGTCACCCTCCCCCCCGCCGGGGTGTAGCGGATGGCATTGCTGAGTAGATGTGTCCACAGCGACTTGATGTAATCCGGGTTGGCCGTGACGTGAGGCCAATTGGCTGCCTCTGCCGTCACTGTGACGCCTTGCTGGTCAGCCTGGCCCTTCAGCGTGGTCAGCACCTCCTCCAGTACGTCGGCCACAGACACCGTTTCGGCTTTGGTCAGGCCCACGCCTTCCTTCAAATAGGCCAGGATCAGCAGGTCATCCAGGGTGGTCAGCAATTCGCCGGCCCGCTGTTCGGCCCGCTCCAGCATGGCCGGCTGCTCTTTCGGCGGCACGTAGCCTTTGCGAATGAGTTGGATGGAATTCTGCAAGACGGCCACCGGTGCCCGCAGGATGTGAACCATGTTCAGCATGAAGCGTCCTTCGATAGTCTCCAGTTTCTCCACTTCAGCCTTGGCCCGGGCCAGTTCGCGGGCCTCTTCTTGCAACGCCTGGACCCGCTCAGCCTCGCGTCTCAATTGGCGCCGCTCCAGTTGCCGGTTGATCACCTGCAGCAGCAGTTCCGAGGTGAAGGGTTTGGCGATGAAATCGTGAGCGCCCTCACGGGTGGCCTGCACCGCCAGTTCCACCGTGGCATAACCGGTGATGATAATACAGATGAGGTTGGGGGCCAGTTGCTTAGCTTGCTGCCACATCTCCAAGCCGCTCATGCCAGGCATCATGGCGTCCAAGAGCAGCACGTCGAACTGTCCCTCGCGCAGCTTGCGCAGCCCCGTAGGGCCGTTCTCGGCCACGTCCACCTCGAAGCCATGAGGCGTCAGCGCCCGCTTACAGCCTTCACGGATGCCCAGTTCGTCGTCCACAACCAGGATACGCACGGATGTGTCCATCATCTCACCTGCTCATAATGAAAGGGGGCGAGGCATCTTTGGTCAGCTTTCCGGTATGAGACAGCGCTCGCCATTGAGAGCCTTCTAACCGTCACCGAAGCACTCCCTCGGATGCCTCGCCCTACTCTCCAGGAGGAGAGTCAGACCAGGAAACGTCGGATCGTTCTCAAGAGATCATCAGGATCCAGCGGTTTGCTGATCCAGGCATCAGTCGGTATGTGTAAATCATCTGGAAGCAGATCCGCGTGCTGGCTGCTATCAATGCTGGAAATCATGATAATTGGGACAGACTTGAGGTCGGGGTCTCCTACCATCTTGCGGGCCACACTGACGCCCTCCAGAGGGGTAGTCATCATCACGTCAAGCAAAACCAGGTCAGGCCGTTCGGCCCTCATGGCTTGAAGAGCCTCGTGCCCGTTGGCTGCAGAGGAGACTTTGTAGCCCTCTTTGGTGAGAATCACGCTGGTGAGGTCAACAAAATCGGGATCATCGTCTACGACCAGCAGCTTGAGCTCAACACCTGGTTTCACCGCCACGACCTTTTGCGGTCTCAGATAAATGAACCAGTAAGCCAGCCCCACGAATCCGGCCCCACCGATGATGTTGCCAATCGTCACCGGCAGCAAGTTCGCTAGGAAGAAGGCGCCCCACGTCAGATTGCCGTAATCGGCAGCAGTCTTGCCAATGGCTTCCCAGAAGCTAGGTACCGCAAAGCCCTTGACGAACAGGCCCATGGGGATAAAGTACATGTTGGCAACACTGTGCTCGAACCCGGCGGCCACAAAGGCGGTGATGGGGAAGATGATCGCCATGATCTTGTCGGTCGTGGACCGCGCCGAGAAGCAGAGCCATACGGCTAGACATACCAACGCGTTACACATGATGCCTAGAGCGATCGCCTGAATGAAACCCAGACTACACTTGGCATTGGCAATCTTCAGGGCGTTGGCACCGAGAGCTCCCCCTGAGGACATGTACTGCTTGGTCAGGAGCATGACAAAAGCGGTCAGGATCGAGCCTACAAAATTACCCACGTAGACGGTCACCCAGTTGCGCAGCAAGCCGCTGAGGTTCACCTTGCCGCTGGCAAAGGCCATGATAATCAGGTTGTTGCCGGTGAACAGTTCCGCGCCGGCCACAACGACGGCGATGAGGCCGAGGCAGAAGGCCAGGCCTCCTAATAGCTTGATGACCCCATAACCCACGCCAGCGGCTCCCAGGCCAGTCGTTACGACGGTGCAAAGAATTGCGCCGGTGCCGATAAAGGCCCCCGCCAGCATGGCCAGGGCGAACATGGTCCATATGTTGAGCCCGGCCTTTTTGACACCCACTCCCTCCATCCGGCTGGCCATCTTTGCCGGTGGAAAAGCATCAATCTGAATCTCGTTAGCCATTTCAATTACCTCCTCATTGAGTTTGTGAGCATCTTTGCTCCTTATATAGCCCATGCCCCGAGCCTATGTGACATTTTTCACATATTATTATACAGCAAATAGGCAGGGCAGTCAAATGTAGGTCCCTAGATCCTCTCATCTCGCGGTGGAAATTCCCGCTTTTCCTTCGACGTAACACTTTAGTTCTGTGAGAGAGAGCGGAGGACACGCCGATTGAGTAACGAAGTGTATCGAAATCAAATGCCCGGAGCGGCCGCAGCATACAACCGCTTGGTCTCGATACGGTTCTCCACGGAGTTTATCCTGAGCCTGTCGAAGGGTTCCGAACCTACTCGACCGGCGCTACCACTTCCTGCTCACGAGACTATATTGATACCCTTCGACAAATCGAACGTTTTGGTTTATGTTCCCAAGAGAGACAGGTCCCTCTCTGAAACGATGCCCACCAGCGCGCCTTTATCGTTGAGGACAGGTAGGCGATGGACCCTGTTGTCTCGCATGATCTTCAAGGCCTTGTCAATAGAAGTGTCATCACGAACAACGATAGGGTCTCTGGTCATCCTTTCACCTACTAGCTAGTTTCTATCTGGAAAGTAGGGCAGGTTTCCATACCTGCCTACAGCGCTACAGAGTTTCCAGACAAGAACTAGCTAGCATTTTGCTCTCTCCCTTCCTCAAGAAATGTTCATCTCGCAGACTTGACTTTCGGGCCTTGCCTACCCGGGCACGTCCACCGTCACTGTCGTTCCCTTGCCTGATTCGGAGCGCACGGTCAAAGTGCCGTCCAATAGGCGGGCTCGCTCGTGCATGCCGATGAGGCCTAACTTGCCCGCAGTAGCTAGGTCGCCCGTCCTGCCTGGCACCTCGAATCCCTGGCCATTGTCGTCCACGGTTATCCTGACCCTTCGACTCTGCCCTTCGGCTTTACTCAGGACAAGCTCAGGACCAGCCTTGCCCTGGCCAAACTCTACCACAGTCACAACCCGCGAGGCATGGGAATGTCTCCTGACGTTGTTAAGCGCTTCCTGAACGATGCGGAACAGCGCCAGTTCTGCTTCGGGTGGCAGGCGTCGCCTGTCACCATATACTTCCAACTCTGTCTCTATCCCGTCCTCTTCCATCAGGTTGGCCGTCAGCCATTCCAGCGCGGGCAGTAGGCCCAAATCATCCAGCACAGACGGCCGCAGGTCCCGACTGAAGCGGCGCACGCCTCGTAAGATGCTATCAATCAGTTCCTGGAACTCTTCCAATCGCCCTATCACAGTTTCAGACAACTGTTCACGGGAAGCAGCCAGGTTGTCGAGGCGACGTGAAAGGTCTATCAGGGCCTGGGCTGTGTCGTCGTGAAGCTCTCGGGCGATGCGCTTGCGCTCGTCCTCCTGAGCCTTGGTAATCTGTCTGACATAGAAGCGCATATTTTCATAAAGGCGCGCGTTCTCGATCGCAATGCCGGCTTGATGCCCTATGCCAGCGAGGATAGCTACATCTCTGTCAGAAAAACTCTTCGCCTTATCGAGACTGACAAGACCTAGCGCACCAAACGACTGGTCGCCGCTCACGATAGGTACTGCCACAATGCTGGTGACGCCAGCCTTGACAAAGTCAGGCAAGGCACCAGTGTAGGTTGGGTAGTCTCCGATAACCACGGGGCGGCCGGTGGTCATCACCTCACCAGCCAGCCCCTCTCCCTTGGGTACAGTGACATCTGCCAATTCCGGGGACAGGTTGTGAAGGTACGGGTAATGGATGAGATTGCTCTCTCGGTCAAGCAACGCAATAACCCCTCCGTCAGTGCCTGTCAACTCTTCGGCGATTTGAAGCACCTTGGGCAGGATCTTATCTAACTCCAACTCCGAGCTGAGTTTCTCTGCTACTTCATTCAACCGTTGTTCGATCCGTAGTTGCCGCGCGACGTCCTGGTGTAGCCAGGCGTTCTCGATGGCCACGCCGACTTGGTTGCCGATGGCGGTGAGCAATTGCACGTCTCGGGACGTAAACAGGTGATGCTGAGAATCAGCGAGGTTCATGACCCCCAACACCTTGTCCCTGGATTTCAAGGGCACTGTTATAAAAGACCTCATGCCCGCCTTGCTGGTCAGGCTTGTAGTCAGCCGGGGCTCCTGCAAGAGGTCGCCCACCACGATCGGCTCCCCTGATCGCCCGACCCAACCGGTGAGGCTTTCGCCTAGCTTAAACCTGGCTGCCTCGCGGGCAAACTCAAGAGACACTCCCCGATAGACGGCCAAAGTCATCTCCTGAGTTGCTCTGTCCAACAGGTATATGAAACCCGCCTTTACCTTCGTTACCTCCAAAACCTTATCCAGAGCGCTATTCAAGATCTGTTCCAGTTCCAGGGATCCGGTCACGATAGCGGTGACAGCATTGATCGTTTGGAGCTGTGAAACGGCCTCTTGGCGCAGAATCTTCTCCTTCTCCTGAGTCTCAATCATCCAGATCACAAGATAGCCGACACCGGCGACAGCAACCGTCTCCAAAAGGGCGTCTGCCGGATGGGGGGAAAGCAGGAAGACGCGTGGCAGCATAATGAGGACAGCAAGAGCCAAAGTGACCAGCCCCCCGACTTGCCCGAAGGCGAAAGCCGCTCCGGCTACGGGCAATATAAAGATGATACGCTCTACAGCGTGCCGGATTAGAGGGAACGACGCCAAAGGTAGGAGACGCATCTGCGGTGTAGAATAGTGGAGAAATGTACTAGCGGCCAACATGACCACCACAATCCAGAAATAACGGTTGGTTATAGCTCTTTTCAAACGATTCTTTGACGACGAAGCTGTTGAAGCCATATCACTTCCCTGGTAGCTGACGGCAGATAGCACTATGTGCCATCTGCCATTTACCATCGTTCGACTGAGGCTCACGAACGTCTGCTATCTGCTAAAGCGTATCTTCGAGCGTGAGCCAACCCTTTTGCAGGGCCTGCACCACGGCCTCGGTGCGCGAACCGACTTGCATCTTGCTGAAGACGGTACTCAGGTGGGCCTGAATGGTGCGTACGCTGAGGTTGAGGTGACGAGCGATGTCCTTATTGCTCATCCCTTGGGCTGCCAACTTTAGAACTTCCAGTTCGCGCTCGGTGAGTTGATCCAGTACGCGTTCCTCAGGAGGCTTGCTTGGGGGACGCGTAAAGCGATCTACCACCTTACGAGCGATGGCTGGGTGAAGCACTGATTCGCCAGCGTGCACTGCTCGTATGGCCTCAATCAAGTCACGGCCACGCACGTTCTTCAGGAGGTAGCCTGCTGCCCCTGCTTCTAAAAGAGCGAAGACGTACGGGTCATCGTCGTAAGCAGTGAGAATGAGCACAGCGGTGGCCGGGCAGAGAGTCTTGATCTGTTGGGTGGCCTCAATGCCGTTCAGCTTGGGCATGGCGATGTCTATGATGGCTACGTCAGGCCGCAACTCGGTTGCCAACCTGACGGCCTCCTCTCCATCACCGGCCTCCCCAACCACGTGCAAATCCTCTTCACGCTCCAGCAGCTTACAGGTGCCCTCCCGTACCAACACGTGGTCATCAGCCAACAAAAGTGTGATCTTCTCCATGATATTCTATCCTTGACCCCAGACTAATGCCATATACCTCTGGTGGGCTTGCAGCAGATCGAAGGCTTTGGCCATGAGACATTCGTGAGCTAAAAGTGAGACCGTCGAACCATCCGTCGAACGCTAAGCTAAATGGGCGCCCCCTTCGAGCAACTTGGGAACTCGAGTGGATATTGTGGCTAAAGGCGCAACTGGCGGCGACGATACAGCCAGGCGGACATTGATCAAGTAAAACTCGAGAGCAGAATCATCCGCTTCCCAGGCTGATCATACAGTTGTGATGAGGCAGAACCACCTCATATACATTATACACTAATGTTGATGGTATTTCAACAGCTAACAGACGTATTCCCAGAATGAGCAAAACACCTAGTTTCGGGGTATCTGTCCTAGATAAAAATACCTATTATGCACGTCATACATAGACCGAAATGCTGAATTCTAAGAACAGCCTCCTACGTGTTTACCTCAGATGAAAATAGGTACCACGCCCGATGACATTTTTTACAAAATATGATAGACTATAAGTGGAGAAAAAGTGGTACTGTTGCGCCACAGGAGAGCACTCGCGCTCTGGTTCGGACGGGCGATGAATCATCAGAAAGAAGGTGCAACTATGGGAGGCATTGAAAGGATTGTGGCGTTGGTTATTGGTATCGCGGTTGCACTTTTCGTGCCCGCTCTGGTCTGGGCTACGGTGATTGCCGGGCTGATCCGGATTGTACGAGACAAGGTACGGGAGACCCACCCCGCCCAAACCGCGCTGGCTCAGGAAGCGCAACAGCCGATAGGCTCCAAATAAAGGAGCAAACTCATGGAAGCGCAAGCGATCATTGCTTTGGTGATCGGGACCGTCGTCGTGTTCTTTGTGCCCGGTCTGGTCTGGGCCACGGTGACCGCCAATATGGGAGAAGTCCTTCAGTGGGCCGGGGATTTTCTCCGGGTTGTGGTGGCCACGATGATAATGCTTACCCCTGGGATTGTTTTCTGGCTTGTGGTGATCGGGATCATAGCGATCATCCAGCAGTGGAACCGTACCGGTCTGTATCAAACCATACAGGACAAGATCCAGGAAAGCCTGAGACAGTCGCTCGGAAGATGGCGGTGAAAAGCTGCGCAATCCAATTTTGACCTACTACCCTTGACAAAAGGGTTTTAGGAAATCTCTACGGCGGAGGAACTCGACAAAGGTGTCGAGTTCCTCTTTTTGGAGATGGTTCCCCGAGTTGTGATAGGCGCGAGACGAGAAAGTGCGCCGCCTACCTGTTCTCAGCAAAAAGGGCGAACTGGTGGGCATCGTCTCTGAGAAGGACCTGTTGTATGCTTCTCCCTCGCCAGCCACTTCTCTGAGCATCTGCGAACTTCACTATCTTGTCTCCAAAATAGCGGTGGGGGAGATCATGACCAGGGATGTCATCAACGTGTCTGAGTACACCCCTCTGGAAAAAGCGGCCCGCATCATGGCCGACAACAAGATCGGTGGCCTGCCGGTGATGCGCGATGGGAAGCTGGTGGGCATTATCACGGAGAGCGATCTGTTCAAAATCTTCCTGGAGGTGTTGGGAGCTCGGGAGATGGGGGTGCGCCTGAGCATGCTTGTCGCAGAACAACCGGGCATCCTAGCTGAGATCACCCGTGTCATAGCCGATATGGGAGGGAACATTATATCCCTGGGCACTTTCCTGGGAGAGGATCCTACCA
>SOHZ01000169.1 GCA_004377365.1 Anaerolineales bacterium
GATGGACGTTGGGTGTAAAATGCATTTTAAAGGCTTGTTATTTTTGGTTGTATTTATGGAT
Organism: Anaerolineales bacterium; assembly: GCA_004377365.1. Taxonomy (GTDB): domain Bacteria; phylum Chloroflexota; class Anaerolineae; order E26-bin7; family E26-bin7; genus E26-bin7. Next base: position 62 of record SOHZ01000169.1, read on the forward strand.
GATTCCCGTTTGCCCGAAGGAGGGCTGAGCATGACCGAAGAAACTCAGTACGACGTCTTTCTGAGTTACAACAGCGCCGATAAACCTGTAGTGGAAATCCTCGCCCGCCGCCTGGTTGAAGCTGGCCTCACCCTCTGGCTGGACACCTGGAACCTGGTCCCCGGCGAGCCGTGGCAAGAGGCTATCGAGGAGGCGCTGGACGCCTGTCCGACTGTCGCTGTCTTCCTGGGCTCCTCGGGCATCGGCTCATGGGAGAGCGAGGAGATGCGCTCGGCGCTTTCTCTACCAGACGGTTTTGAAACACGAATGTTACAAAGGGACGAATGACACGAATTTGGCTGGAAACGACGGGATAACGTTCGTGAAGTTCGCCCATTCGTGCTATTCGTGATTCGAAATCTGGATTGAAGCCGAAGAGATGGAAATCCACCGCATTGAGGAACAGTTGAGAGCACTGGAAAAGGAAGGAACTGACTGATGGAACTCTATCTGGTTCAACACGGCGAGGCCAAGAGCAAAGCTGAGGACCCGAAGCGACCGCTTACCAAAAGGGGGAGAGAGGAGGTCCAGCGGATGGCGGCTTTCGCCGCCAAAGCTGGCCTGAAGGTCAGCCAGGTCCGCCACAGCGGCAAGCGCCGCGCCGAGGAGACGGCGTCCATCCTGGCGGAACATCTGTCACCAGCCGAGGGGGTGCTGGCCGTCCCAGGGCTGGCCCCTATGGATGACGTCCGTCCTATCGCCCAGGCCCTGCAAGAAGAAACCGCCCCGCTGATGCTGGTCGGCCATCTGCCTTTCATGGACCGCTTGGCGGGACTGCTGGTCACGGGCGACCCGGGTCGTTCGGTGGTGCAGTTTCGCATGGGCGGCATCGCCTGCCTGGAGGGCGCGGGCGACGACTGGGCCGTCAAGTGGGTGGTCAGGCCAGAGTTGGTTGCGTAGAACGTGGAGGCACAGAGTTGTGGAACACGCGGAGACCCTTTCCGCGCTTTCCAACCCTCCGCGCTTCCGCGTTCTTTTTTCCCCACCTAGAGTATCTGCAGATACCTTTTCAACTCCCAATCGGTTACCTGGATACGGTAATCTTCCCACTCCACTCTTTTCGCCCGGATGAAAGCCTTGTAAGCGTGCTCTCCTAGTGCTTCTTGCAACACCTCGTCTCTCTCTATTGCGTTGATCGCCTCCTCCAAAGTACCGGGCAGCGTGGCGATGTCCAGTTCCTTCAGTCGGGAGTCATCAAAGTCATAGACGTCCTCCTCCACCGGCGGCGGTGGGGTCAGCCCTCGCCTGATGCCATCCAAACCAGCCTGGAGCATGACAGCGAAAGCCAGGTAAGGGTTGCAACTGGGGTCCGGGCAGCGCAACTCGGCCCGGGTGGAATCCTCCCGGCCTGGCAAGTAGCGCGGGATGCGGATCAAGGCCGAGCGGTTGACTTGGCCCCAACAGATGTAGACCGGAGCCTCGTAACCTGGTGTCAGGCGCTTGTAAGAATTCACCGTGGGCGCTACCACAGCCGATAGAGCCCGGGCGTGCTCCATCTGCCCGGCGATAAAGCTGTAGGCCGCTTTTGAGAGCCTGTATTTGTCGTTGGGATCGTAGAAAGCGTTCTCACCAGCCGTGGTGACGAGGCTCTGGTGAGTATGCATCCCTGAGCCAGGAATCCCAAAAATGGGCTTGGGCATAAAGGTGGCGTAGAGACCGTGAGTTGCAGCGACAGCCTTGACCGTGTAACGCATGGTCATGGCATTGTCGGCGCTGGTCAGGGCATCGGCGTAGTGGATGTCAATCTCGTGCTGCCCGGTGGCCACCTCGTGATGACTCGTCTCCACTTCCATGCCCATGCTCTGCAAAGCTGTGACGATGTCTCCCCGCACTGCGGAAGCCAGATCCCGGGGCGAGAAATCAAAGTAGCCGCCCACATCGTGAGGGACGGGGCTCATCAAGGGCTTGCCATCCATCTTGAACAGGAAGAACTCTAGCTCGGGGCCTACGTTGTAAGTGTAGCCCATCTCCGCTGCAACAGCAATAGCTCGCTCGAGGATATAACGCGGGTCGCCTTCGAAGGGCTGGCCGTCGGGCGAATACACGTCGCAGATGATGCGCGCTCTGCGCCTCTCTTCTGGCTCCCAGGGGAGGAGGCTATAGGTGTTCACGTCGGGGTGAAGCACCATGTCACTCTCGTAGATGCGGGCAAAACCTTCGATAGAAGAACCATCGAACCAGACCCCTTTCTCCACGGCTTCCTCCAGCCGACCGGGGGTGATGGTAACGCTCTTGATGGTGCCCACGATGTCCGTGAATTGCAGGCTGATGAACTTGACACCATCAGCCGCTACCTTCTCCAAGAGTGCTTTTGTCGTTTCGCTAGAACTCATGTTATTCTCCTATGTTTTTATGCTCAGAGGGGACGACAGTCCCCGTCAACGTGGCGGAGTGTCCTCCGCCACGAGCTATACCTTGCTTAACCCAACTGCTCAACTGCTCCCGCTGGATTTGCAATCCAGCGGGTATGGCCTGGATTGCAAATCCAGGCCGAGCGAAGAGTTATGCCTCGCTTAAGCGATTTCGCATATTGGGATGGGCAACCGCTTGTGCTCAGAAGCGCCCCGCATGGCTTTTACCCGCTCAACGGTTGCCTCATCACAGTCCCTTGTGTCACCCTTTTCAATAGCCGCGATGGTCCTATCCAACTCATCGTAGGTGATGCCCATCTCCCCCTCGTCTGTCTGCCCGGCCCACAGGCCGGCGCTGGGGGGCTTGGCGATGATCTCCTCGGGGACGCCGAGTTCGCGAGTCAGCTCTCGCACCTGGGACTTCAAGAGATCGCCCAGGGGCAAGAGGTCGGCCCCGCCGTCGCCGTATTTGGTGAAATAGCCCACTGTGAGTTCACTCTTGTTGCCCGTGCCCGCCACCAGGTAATTGCGGCTGTTGGCGAAATAGTACAGGGTAGCCATGCGCAGCCGGGGTTTCAGGTTGGCCACGGCTATGTCGCTTCCCCTGGGTAGAGCGGCCATCAGACTATCGAACACGGGACCCAAATCCACGTATTCCGTCTCGATGTCGAACCTGGCCGCCACCAATCTGGCGTGCTCCAGGTCGGTGGGGTCGCTGTGGCAGGGCATGAGCAGCCCCAGCACCTTGTCCCCCAGGGCTTTCTTGGCCAGGGCGGCCGTCAACGAGGAATCCACCCCGCCGCTGAGACCGAGCACGACGCCCTCGGCTTTGGCCTCTCGCACCCGCTCAGCGATCCAGCCGCTTATCTGTTCCGAAAGTGTCATTTTGCCCTCCTCGAACTTGGTTTCAGACTTTCGTTAATGAAAAGAAGAGAAGCCCTCAGACCGAAATCCAATTAGGATTCCCGTCCAAGGGCTTGTCAGCCCGTAAATCCAGGTACTGCTTCGTATCTTCTCTTTTTCCGGCTATATGTTATCATAGAATCTCAGAAAGGTCAATAACGCAGTGGATCGCCCTCACCCCAGCACCCATCGCGCGCCAAAGGCCCCCACGCTGATCTCCTGCGCTGCTAGCCAATCCCGCTCCGGCCCAGGCGCAAGTAGTGGGTTGGTATGGTTGAGGTGAATCAGCCGCACGTCACAGTCCACCTTGGCCAGTCGCTCGGCAGTATCGATGGCTGAGGGGTGTGGGATCTCGCTCAGGTCACGGCCCGGAAGTTCGTCGTGGCTGAAAAAGGTCGCATCCAGCAAGGCTACGTCCATCCCTGCCACAAAGTCTCGCAGATTGTGTTCCCACTTGTCCCATGCATCAATGTCTGGGCAGTAGAACAGCCGTCGAGCGGGACCGTGCACGACCAAGGCCAGCGTGTCGCTCAACTCATCGCGATGAGGAACCAGAACGGGGGTCAGATGCAGATCGGGGCTGAGCTGGGTGTCGGTCCCGGGCGTGAGCAAGCGGAGCTCGATATTGCCCAGGGCGACCAGTTGCGACCAGGGTGCACTGTCGTGCAAAAAGCTGGCCAGGCGCAGCGTGGCATACACCGGTAAATCTCGCGTGCACATCGCTTCACGCCCCAGGTGGATCAGCCCTGTATAATGTCCCATATGAGCGTGGGTCAACACAATTCCAGCCAGCGGGCAATCTGGAGCTAGATTATGCAAGGCGTGCAACTGCTCCCGGAAATCGGGCGTAGCATCAATCAGCCAGCTTTGGCGGTTGGCGCGATCCACCAGCCCCAAACAGGCCACGAATTGGCGAAAGGCCGGGTCTACCCGCGCCCGGCTACAATTGGCACAATCACACCCTGCATGGGGCACACCCCCATCCTGAGCGATGCCCAACAGGTTGGCTTCAACGCTCATTCATTCCATCCTTCACAAAATGTACCGTCAATTCCCTCAGTCATCTTTTCTCAGCCAGGTAGTCGAAAAAACCGGCCCGCCGCAGCGCGTCTATGCCCAGGATGGCGCCCACCACCTCGGCAGTGAGAAAGGCACCGGAGTCAGTTTGGTCATCAAAAGACGTGCACTGCCGAAGCCTTGAGAGCGATATAGACTTCCACCCCTTCCCTCAGTTCCATCTCCTCCAGGGATGCCCTGGTGATTGCGCAGATGAAATCTGGAGGGACGCGCACGGTGACGTAGACAACCGCTCCCCTATCCACGATGTCCACGACACGACCACAAAAAGAGTTCCGCGCGCTAGAGCGTAGCCGCTCTTTGGAGAGTATGATGTCTTCTGGCCTGATCGAGCCGTGCACCTGCCCCGCGAGATCGGTCACCACAGCGATTTCTATCTCGTTGAGGCGTAACACCTTGTAGCCATCCTCCCCAGGACGGATCTCTCCCCGAAAGAAGTTTCTCACCCCTACGAAACGGGCCACGAATTCAGAGTCCGGCTTTCTAAAGATCTTCTCCGGCGAGCCCATCTGTACAATCCGCCCTTTGTTCATAACAGCGATGCGGTCTCCGAGGGTCACGGCCTCTTCAAAATCGTGCGTGACGTGGATCTTGGTGGTACCCAGTTCTCGATGCAGGCGCACCAACTCACGCTGCAACACCTCCCGTGTCTCCTGATCAAGCGCGCTCAGGGGCTCGTCCAGGAGCAAGAGTCGGGGATTGACGACCAGTGCGCGGGCCAAGGCCACTCGCTGCTGCTCACCCCCGCTCAATGTGTCTGGTTTACGATGGAGCAGGTGGTCAATGCCCAGCAGTTGACTGATGGCGGTCAGGCGTTCTTCGATCGTTCCGCGATCCAGCCCTCTCAACTTGAGGCCGAAAGCAATGTTCCCCCTTACATTCAGATGAGGGAACAACACATAGTCCTGATAGACAAAACCGATGCCGCGTCGTTCCGGTGGCATGCTGGTGACGTCCTTCCCATCTAGCAAGATGTGCCCTCTGCGGGGTTGATACAGCCCAGCAATGGTCTCCAGCAGCACCGTCTTGCCCGCGCCCGTCGGGCCGAGGACGACAAAGTACTCACCATCTAAGATGTCGAGGTTGATCTGGCGCAGGTGAAACTCTTTCAGATCAACCCACAAGTCTTTCACTTGCACACTGCTACGGTCCTTCATACCTTCTCTCCCCTCTCTCGCCCAGCGGTCACGCGCAACACCACGAATGTGAACAGGCAGATCAGGATCATCAGCGTTGCCACGGGTCGGGAATAGCGCAGCCCGAAGGACTCGAAGCGCTCATAAAGGAGAACCGGGGCAACCATTGGGTGGTAGGCCATGATGACGACGGCTCCGAACTCGCTCAGCCCCCGCGCCCACATCAGAATCATCCCAGAAAGGATACTGCGCCAGGCCAGCGGAAAGGAGACGCGCCAGAAAGTCCGCCAGGGTGACGCTCCCAGCGTGCGGGCGACCCGCTCCAGGCGGGGGTCAACCGCCTCGAACCCCTCTTGCGCTGCGTTGACCAGGAACGAGAGACTGACGAATAGCATGGCGATGACGATGCCCGGTGCAGCGGAGACGAACTTGATGCCAAAGAGGCCGAACGCCTGGCCCAGCAACGTGCGCCTTCCGAAGACCATCAGCAGCGCGATGCCCGCCGCCGAGTGGGGGACGACGATAGGCACGTCAACGATGCCCTCGATCAGCCACTTGCCGGGGAAATCCACGCGGGCCAGCAGATAAGCCAGGGGCACACCACAGATGAAGGCCATGCCGGTGGCGATGAAGGAAGCGTAAAAGGTCAAGAGTATCGAAGCGCGCACCTCCTCGTCCAGGAGCGTCTGCCAGAGGACGGCGGGGCTGGAAGCCGTGACCGTCCGCAGCAGCGGCCAGGCGATGAACAGGATCAAGAGCGATCCAAGAACGACGAAGGACGTTCGCATTTTATCAGTAAACAAGGCTCTCATATCTTTGCTTTCCCAACCCTCGCGCAGGTTTGGGTAACCTGCGGGAGGGTCACATTTACATCGTTCACTCGACCAACGACCGCAGTGTGGCAGGAAGAGCATCCCTGTCGCCAGTGACGGGCGGCACGATGGGCGGCTGGCCTTGCTCCTCCATGATCGCCTGTCCCTCCGGGTCGGTGAGGAACTTTACAAACTCAAGTGCCAGGTCGGGGCTGGGTGCGTTCTTGGGGATGGTCACGCCGTAGACGATCGGCTTGCCCACCTGGGTGATCGTGGTCCCCGGCTCCTTGCCGCTGACCTCCACCGTCGCCTGGCTGTAAAAATCGGCGTGCTCGACCATGCTCAGGTTGATTTCATCTGGTAGTTCGATGAACTTTAGGCCGTGCTGCACGGCTATCGAACGATACTCGAAGGCATAGTCCATGTCGCCAGACTCCAGGAGCGCGATCAAATCCGTCTCTTTGGAACGCACGTTTTCCGGCGGACAATGTTCTTCCAGCGCAGCGTCAAGCCCAGGCACGCCGTAGTGCTTCTCGGCCAGTTGCCAGACCAGCAGCGTGCGATAGCCGCAGGGGTCAGCGTTGGGGTCGGAGTGACCGTAGACCACCCCCTCGCGAGTGATGATCTCGTGCCAATTGTCCCCGTTGATCTCGCCAGCGTACTGCGACCGCTCGGTGTAGGCAATGACCATCGAGTTGCGGGCGAATCGGATGTTCCAGTCGGCAAAGTCGGGAATCAGTAGATTGTCAATGACCGTGTAGTCGGCTGACATTACGAGGTCCGCCTCGCGGCCCAACTCACTGACCTTGCGGGCGGTCGTCCGGCTGCCCGCGGCCTCGGTCTCAAAAGTCACGTCAGGGTACTTGGTCTGAAAAGCCCGAGTTAGAGCATCCATCGGCACAGTCAAGCTGCCAGCGTGGAAGGCGATCAGTGTGCCCTTCAATCCAGGCTGCTCAGGGGCAGTCGTCGGCATCTCTCCAGACATTGGAATTGCGGCAGGCCCACAGGCCGCCAGTAATAGCGCCAGCATCACTATTAGGACTGCAGGTATCCAGAATATTCGTTTTTTCATCAAGTCCTCTTCATTGAGATAATATTGAACAGTGTTTGCGCTCGCTCTGTGCTGCGTTAGTTGTGCATCTCATCCTCCCCTCTTAGTGGCACTTTTGGGGGTCTATCTCCCCTCGCCCGGAAAAGTGACCATGTAGCAAAAAAGAACGGCGTCTCGGAAAAGAGATGCCGCTAGAGGCTGAGTCTGCCACAAAAAACGGCGTCCCAGAGAGAGACGCCGCACACCCATAGTACTTGCCAGCGCATCCCCTTTCCAAACACGGGAGGCATAACCGTTTCCGGCTATACCCTACCGGCCTCACTCCATAGACCTGTTCTGGCCCTTCGACCCTTCGACGGGGCTCAGGACAGGCTTTGCTCAGGACAGGCCCTTAGGCAGTGAGGCTCGGAGATGCTGCGAACCTTGTTGTTTAGGAACTGTGAAAATTGTAACACAAAGCAAGGAGAATGTCAAAATCAGTAACGTTGTGAAGCGGTCACTGCCCGCTGGTTCGGTGCTTACTGGTATTCTACTGCTCCCGGGTCTGATGGGCCAGGATGATGGCTTCAGCCACGTCTTTCATCGGCTTGCGTTTATTCATGCTCATCTTCTGGATCTTGCGGAAGGCTTCGGCCTCGCTCAGCCCTTGGGCGTCCATCAAGATGCCTTTGGCGCGGTCAACGAGCTTCCTCGTCTCCAGAGCCTGTTTCAGATCACCTACCTCTTTTTCCAGAGCCCGGAATTCGGAGAAACGAGCCATGGCCACCTCGATCGCCGGCGTCAAGTCAGACTCTCGCATAGGCTTGGTGATGTAGCCCACCACGCCTGCTTCCTTGGCCCGCTCCACCAGATCACGCTGGCTATAGGCCGTAAGCAAGACGACGGGAGCGATTTTCTCCTCTGTGAGGATCCTGGATGCCTCAATGCCATCCATACCTGGCATCTTGATGTCCAGGATCGCGACATCAGGCTTTAGCTCCCGGGCCAGGTTTACGGCGCTACGGCCATCACCCGCTTCCCCCACGACCAGATAACCCAGATTTGTCAGCATCTCCCGGAGGTCCATCCGAATAATGGACTCATCATCAGCGATCATCACTCTGGTTCGTTCCAAAGCACCTCACCTCCTATCAGCTTGGGGAAACTCACGACGGCCTGCACACCGCCGTTTCCCCTTAACTTAAACTCCCCTCTGAGATCATGCTCGACCAGGGTTTGCACAATTTGCAAGCCTAGACTCTCAGCCTGTTCGCGGTCGAAATCGGCCGGCAATCCAACTCCGTCATCCTGAATGGTGATGGTCACTCCATCACCTTCGTCAGCAAACTGAACCGATACAGTGCCACCGGACCTTCGCTCGTACCCGTGTTCTACCGCATTCTGCAAAAGCTCGTTAATGACCATAGCACAGGCGGTAGCCTGTCGAGCGGGCAGATAGACGTTAGGACCATGCAAATCCAGGCGGATATGCTTTTCTGGATCCAGCACCCCCTGCCGCATCTGATTGATGATGCGCTGGCTGACCTCCCGAATGTTGATAACCTGTGATTCCTGGTACGACAAGAACTCGTGAATCACGGCCACGCTCATGATGCGATTTATGCCTTCCTGCAAGGCCTGGCGGGTTTCTTCCGAACTGGCGCGGCGTGCGCTCATGCGCAGTAAAGCGACGATAGTCTGGAGATTGTTCTTTACCCGGTGGTGAACTTCTTGAATCATAGCTGACTTGACCTCAAGCTCCCGCTGTCTGTACCGAGCTTGCGTCTCGTCATGGATCGTCAGCATGACCTGATACGGTGGATGCGAGTTCCGCGTAGGCCACGACAGGAATCTCTGCCAGTTGGCAGGCTGGTTTTCCCAGGTCGCCAGGGGAATAGCTTTTTTGATCCAGATGAGGTTTCCCTCTTGAACCTCCTGTTCGATGCAACGTCCTTTCTCCACCGCAATCGAAGCCAGGTTGTCATCGGCTGTTTTCAAACTAGAGACACGCTTGCCTGCCAGACTCTCTACATAACCTATCTTGCGGTAGAGATTAGTGGCGATGCCACTCATATACTGAATGCGTTTCTGTTCATCTATGACTATTACGCCGTCGTGTTCCCCAAATGGGGAGAGATTCTGCGCTCCCTCCAGTTGGCCGCGCAGAACCATCTGCTGCAACAGTCTGAGGGCTTGTTGAAACACCCTGCTGCGACGGCGATGCCTTTCATGCTCAAGGAGATTGGTTTCGATGCTCAAAGCTCCGATGACCTTTTCCCCGGCATTGCGAATGGGATAAACTTTCTGCACGATGGGCGATTCATTGGAAATCAGTGTCAGATTCCCCTGAGAGAAACGCCCGCGCCCCAACGTCCTCCAGACAAGAGGCTGCTCAGCAGAGGTCACCATATGCCCCAATAGTGACCCAGCGTGAACGGGTGCAATAGAATGGGGCCTGGCCTGGGCGATCACTGTCGCATAGACGCCTGAGAGTTGAGTGTACATCAGCACATCGGAGCGGCTGATATCGGCCAGGATACCCAGGTCATGCTCCACCTTTTGCAAAAATGCGATGTCCCCTTCAGTCAGGCCATCGCACTGGTAGACGACATCGTCCATAGTTCACTCAACAATGAGGATGATTATGTAGACGATAGCCGGCAGCACAACAAGCGGCACTGTTGCGCCACAGGCTGTCGCTCCCTCTCCCTGGTTCTCGATGCACTACTTCTTCAAAGTTGGAACCTGTTGGGAAAGATCAACTTCCCGGAAAACACAAGTCTGAATCGTATCAGGTAAAATGTATTGTATCATGACTGGCACTCATTGTCAAACAGTTGACGCCTGTGACCTGGTGTGGTACAATGCTTATTGCGAACGGATTGCAGGGCAAGAGGGCCTGTGCCGCCCGCACCGTAACAGTGGTGCAATAGTGGCGCCTGTGCCGCAACAGTGGCGCATCTTGCCCTATAAACACGGTGAAACTTTTGGCGAGGTAACATGGTCTCCGAACACCACGTCACTTTCAATAGCCGCGAAGCGAATCCTGTCCAACTGGAAGGTAGCCTGCATTTGCCTGCAAGCAAAGAAGGGAAGGGACCGGGCGTCGTCATCTGCCATCCCCATTCGCTCTACGGTGGCAGCATGGAGGTGCCCTTAGTGGTCGCCATCGCCCAGGAACTGGCGCAGCAGGGCGTCGTCGCCTTGCGCTTCAACTTTCGGGGTGTAGGCCGCAGCCAGGGAACCTACGCCGACGGCGAAGGGGAAATGACTGACGTGGCTGGCGCGCTAGACTTTCTGGAAGGTCAGGGGAGAGTGGACAGGGAGAGACTCTACCTGGTTGGCTACTCTTTTGGAGCCGGGGTTGGCCTACGTCACGCCGAGAACGAGCCGCGCATCGCTGCCGTAGCCGCCGTCGCCCCGTATGTGGAGAATCCGAGCGAGAGCCTGTTGAGAAGCTACAGCAAACCCAAGCTTTTTCTGGCGGGCGAGGGCGATACCGTCTGCCCAATTGAATGGCTGCGGGCCTTTGTGGCCCCTCTGCCAGAGCCCAAGGCACTGTGCATCTTGCCAGGCACCGACCACTTCTTTTGGGGGCGGGAACGGGAGGTGGCAGAGATCGTGGGCGAGTTCATCGCCAATGTAGGACAAGTTGGTAACTTGTCGTAAGCGTTCAGGGGGTGTCATTGCGAGGAACAAAGTGACGAAGCAATCTCCACCGTTGACGGCAATTGCACCTTGGAGATTGCTTCGCTTTGCTCGCAATGACAGACACCCCTAATGAGGAATCGGATGCGCCGTACCAAAATCGTCTGCACCCTGGGTCCGGCTTCCCAGTCGGAGGAGACCCTGCGGGAGATGGTCCGCGCTGGAATGGACGTGGCTCGCATCAATTTCTCCCACGGCGACCACGAGACCCACGCCCGCAACATCGCCCTGGTGCGCCGCTTGGCCCAGGAAGAGGGGCAGGTGCTGGCCGTCATGGGCGACCTCCAGGGCCCCAAGCTGCGGGTGGGGGAGATCGCCGCCCAGGTCACCCTGCGGGAGGATGAGGATTTCAACCTGACTACCCGGCCGGTGCCAGGCGACGACCGGGAAGTAAACTTTCCCCATCCAGAGGTGATCGGGGACGTGCGGCCGGGTGACCGCATCCTTTTGGACGACGGGCTGCTGGAGTTGGAAGTGCTGGAGACGACCCCAACCGATATCCACTGTCGGGTGGTCACCGGCGGGCCACTGAAATCTCACAAGGGCGTCAGCCTGCTGGGGGTGAGCCTCAACCTGCCCTCGCTGACAGAGAAGGACCGGGAAGACGCAGCTTTCGCCATCCAGCAGAAAGTGGACTATCTGGCCCTCTCCTTTGTGCGCCGGGCCGAGGACGTCTCCCAGCTCAGGGACTTGTTGGAACAGAATCAAACATCCATTCCCATCATCGCCAAGATCGAGAAGCGGGAAGCTGTGGAGGCTTTTGAGGAGATCATGGAGATCAGCGATGGGGCGATGGTGGCGCGGGGCGACCTGGGGGTGGAAGCTCCAGCCGAGGAGGTGCCCATCTACCAGAAGCGGATCATCCGTCTGGCCAATGAAGTGGGCAAACCGGTCATCACCGCCACTCAGATGCTGAGCTCCATGATGGACAACCCCCGTCCCACCCGGGCGGAGGCCAGCGACGTGGCCAACGCCATCCTCGATGGCACCGATGCCATCATGCTCTCCGGCGAGACGGCGGTGGGAAAGTACCCCGTCGAGGCGGTGCGCATGATGACCAAGATCGCCCTGACCACAGAGCGAAACCTGCCCTTCGACAGGTTTATCCTGAGCAAAGTCGAAGGGCTCAGGACGCTGCCCTATCAGGAGTGGGTGCACGAGGCCGTCTTAGAGCCTTCCTTCACCCCTACCGACGCCATCAGCCAGGCCACCTGCGAGATCGCCCTGGAGCTATCGGCCAAAGCCATCATCTCCTCGACCATGTCGGGCTATACGGCGCGCATGGTGGCCAAACACCGCCCAGCCACTCCCATTGTGGCCGTCACACCCAGCCTGGAAACTCAGCGCCGCCTGGCCCTGGTCTGGGGGGTGTATCCCCTTCTGGTGTCTGAATTCGCTCATACCGACCAGATGATCGAGACTGCGGTGCAGGCGGCACTGGACGAAGGCCTGATTGAGAAGGGGGACATCGCGGTCATCACGGCTGGGGTGCCCCTGGGCGGGCCAGGCCGCACCAACATGCTCAAAGTGCACTTGGTGGAATAGAGTCACTCTTGCCATTTCCAGAAAGATAGGCTATACTGGTCGGAGAAACGACTCGCTGCAGTTAGTCATAGGAGGTGACCTATGCAATTAGAAGACTACTTCGATTTCCTGGCTCCCAACGACATCCGGGTAAAGGGTACGCGGGTAGGCATTGAGACTATCCTGTCTGATTATCTGGACCTGGGTTTGTTTCCCGAGCAGATTGTAACCCGCTACCGGACGCTCACTCTCGAGCAGGTGTATGCCACCATAACTTACTACTGGCACAATCGTGCTCAGTTGGACGCCTATCTCCGCGCGGTAGATGAGGAAATGGCACGCCAGCGGCGCGAGCAAGACCTGCACCCATCGCCGGCTGTCCAGCGCCTGCGTGAAATCGCCCTACAGAGAGAGCAGACATCGAGCACATGAACGCGCTGGGTTTTCTACTGGATGAGCATATCCCTATTGTCATCCAAGAGCGCCTGAAGCAGATGGAACCCAGAGTGCGCGTGTATGCCATCGGTGATGGCATTGCGCCCCCGAAAGGCACACCTGATCCAGACATCCTTTCCTGGATCACAGCGCACAATTGTATGTTGGTCACCAACAATCGTTCCACAATGGCTGTACATCTCCGCGCACATCTGGGTCGAGGCCAGCATGTTCCCGGCATCGTACAACTTCCCCGGCGAATGAACATCGGTGCGATCCTGGATGATTTGTTGCTGATCTGGGGGGCCAGCTTGCCAGGCGAGTTTAGAGATCAAATTGTGTACCTACCACTACAACGAGATTTCAGGTTACCACCTGATTGAGCATGGCGAGTCGGCGCTTGCGATGGGAGAGGTAGGCAGCGTGGTTGCGCCGCTGGCGATATCTGAGGACTTCAAGCACCCACTGCGTATCGAACTCGCGTTTGGGCAGGATGCAGCTCAACAATAACCGCACCTGCGGCAGCGTTAACGCCGGGGCCTGCTCTTGCAACCGAAGTCGGAGCCGGACGAGGAAGAAATGATCCAGAATACACAGGGTCATATGATGATGCCATCCGCGCCAACTGCGCACTTGGTAGTCACCCATACCGAGATGTTGTTTGCCTTCCTCAAAGCAAGTTTCAATGGGCCAACGCATCCCACTCAGACATACCAATGTCTCCAGCGGTGTATCCGCTGGAGCGTTGCTCAGGTAGGTCTTCAGTTCGCCGCTCACAACATCCCGCCGCAAGACCAGCCAAACCTCCGGTCCCGGCAGTTTATCGCGGACTGCGACCACCCGCAAGGCAGCAAAGTCGGCTACAATGGGCCCTTTGCTTCCCTCTTTGATCGTATGGCGCGACCATTTGTCAGCGGACAACGATAGGGCTATCGCTGCCACCTCTTGCGCGGTGGGTTCCCCCTCTACCAACCGCTCCCGCGTCGGGTTCCGCCCCTTGCCCGACCATTCAGGTACCTGTGTGGCCGGGCGCTCCAACCAAACCCGGGTATCGTGGGGCACTTCGGCGTAGTACCACAACCCAATTCCATCTACTTTGTCCAGAAAGTCGGTGTCGCGCCCAAAGGCTTCGTCACAGGTCAGCCAACGGCCGCGCAATGTTCCGTCTTCATAGACCTCTTTGATCATCTTCCAACCCAACTCTGGCTTGGTCTTGAACTCGGTCTCCTTGGGAACCCCACATTTCTGACACCGCTCTGCGTAGGTATCATCTTTAACCCATTCTTCCGGCAGATACAACTGGCGGTGCAGCAAGGTGTACCCTTTCTGGCTGGCATAACCCAGGAACACTCCCGCTTGGCAGTTCGCTATCTTGCCCAATTGACCACAATGTTGGCGTTTCACACCAGCCGACTCATCCCCTTGTTTCGGAAAGTCACTACCGTCCAAGATGTGCACTCCATCCTCATCTCCCAAATACTTGTCCACCTCTTGCCAGTGGCGTTTCAGGATTTCTTTGTCACCCCACACACCTTCGCTGATGAAGTGCTGCATCGAACGTACCGCATTTGGGTCTGCGCCTTTCTGGGCCAGTATCATTGGTTCAATCGACTTGTTGGGAATACCCAACAGCAGGCCATTCAAGTACCCCCCGGCCCGTTCCCGCTGCTCGCGGCGACAAAATAACGAACTGTAGATCGCGTGATACTCGCGCAGTTCATCCACCAAATTGTCAATGTCCTGGGGCTCCAGATTCATCTCAGGAGCCGTTTCGATTGTTTCTGTCATTCTGCCCTCCTGCTATTATTGGCTCACGACAGGCAGAATGATACCGTATCAATGTCTCATTTCAAAGTCTCGTTGTAGTACTAAGACGATGTTACATTTGCCGGGATACTACAGCAGATTTGGAAAAAGCGAATTGGGGAGAAAAATTCGTTCCTTTCTCAATTCGATGTAGTGTCGTGTGGCATCCACGTTCCTAATCAGGCAGCCTTAAAGGGAGGGGTGAAATGTCCAAACGTCGCAAATTGTCACGGCGCGAGTTTCTAAAGATGGTGGGGGCAACTGCTTCTGCCACAGCTCTGGGGGCTTGCACGCCCCAAACTCCCACCGAGTTAGCACCTACGGCAACGCCAGTGCCGACCCCGAAGGAGGTCGAACCCATCGTGCCCAAGATGGTTTTGGTTGAGGCAGGCAGTTTCCAGATGGGTTCCACCAATGGTGATTCGGATGAACAACCTGTGCACACGGTCAGGATTACAAGGTCCTTCTACATAGCCAAGTACGCGGTGACCTTTGAGGAGTACGACCGATTTTGCGATGATACAATAGGTAGAAGTAGACCGGATGATGGCGGCCGGGGGCGTGGGAATCTGCCTGTTATAAACGTAACCTGGTATGATGCTTTGGCGTACTGTAACTGGCTGAGTGAGAAAGAGGGGCTTACCCCTTGCTATAGCGGTAAAGGTAGACTCACGCAGTGCCACTTCTCAGCCAACGGCTATCGGCTGCCCACAGAGGCAGCATGGGAGTATGCTGCTCGTGGTGGACAAAAAAGCCAGGGGTACATCTACGCTGGCAGTGACAACCCGGACGGTGTGGCGTGGTATGCCGACAATTCAGGTGGCCAGATCCATCCTGTGGGGCAGAAGCAGCCAAATGAACTGGGACTGTATGACATGAGTGGTAATCTGTTTGAATGGTGCTGGGACTGGTACGGCGAGGATTACTATGCCTCATCACCAGCCAGCGATCCTACGGGGCCTCCCCCACCAAGTACAACACTTCCCTGGGAGCTCAACCGGGTGCGACGTAGCGGCAGTTGGCGCGAGAGTTCGGACAGGATTCGTACAGCTTGTCGCAGCATCGACTACGCGTCTTATGTCGGCGATAACGGGTTTCGTCTTGTGAGGACAAAGTAGTTTTTGAATTTCCACTTGAATGCTCTTGCTTTGATTTTTCAAGAACAAGCCGATCGTCATCGGCGAAAATTAAGGAGGAAAAAACTATGAAATTCAAGGTCTTTGCCTTGTTAGCTTTGCTAACTACGCTCCTGGGACTGACAGCGTGCGGTAAAAAGGCAGCGCCCACACACCCCTTCGACATGGCTTGGGATGACCGCGCCATCTTCCGCGAGGGGCTGATTGACGCAGAGCGAGCGGCGCTTGATGGCTTGCCAGGCGTGACCGTGTATCACATGGACGTGCAAATTCCTGATGATTTCCTTCTTCTACAGGGTCGCGAGCAAGTTCGCTATACCAATCAGGAGAACGAGCCACTCAACGAGATCTATTTCCGCCTGTTCCCTAATGCGGCCGGTGGTGAGGCTACCGTGTCTGCGGTCAAGGTAGACGAGCAGGACATAGAACCGATCTACGACTTCGAGGATAGTGCCCTTCGTGTACCGCTGCCGACGGCTTTGCCGCCCGGCCAACAAGTGGTCATCCAGATGGATTTCTCGGTCAAAGTGCCCCTGGAGATGGGTGGCAACTACGGTTTATTCGGCTACTTTGATAATGTGCTGGTGTTAGACGAGTTTTACCCAGTCATTCCGGTGTACAACGATGAAGGGTGGAACGTGGAAGTTCCACCTCCAAACGCGGACACCTCCTATTTCGACGCCAGCTTTTATGTGGTGCGCGTGACCGCCCCCGCCAAGCTGACGGTCGTTGCTTCGGGGGTCGAGGTGGGTCGCGAGAGCGAGGGTGGTAACCAGGTGCTGACCTTTGCGGCTGGCCCGGCACGCGATTTCTATCTCGCTGCCAGTGATCGCTACAATGTCGTCAGCAAAAAAGTGGGGGAGACGGAGGTCAATAGCTACGCCTTTGAGGAGCGGACGGATGGGGCGAAGCTGGCCTTGCAGTATGTGGTGGACGCGCTTGAAAGTTTCAACGCGCGGTTTGGCGTCTATCCGTACACAGAACTTGACGTCGTCAGCACGCCGATGCAAGCACTCGGCATTGAGTATCCTGGTATAATGGGGATAGCCCTTAATCTCTATGACCCCAATGAAACAGTTGCAGGATTACCGTCCCGAGTCATGATGGAAGGCACTGTGGCTCACGAGGTAGCTCATCAGTGGTTCTATAATGCCGTCGGTAACGATCAGATAGACGAACCCTGGCTTGATGAGGCCATGGCTCAATATCTAACCGGGCTCTATTACCTAGATACGCATGGCGAAAGCGCAGCCCGGAGTTACCGCTCATCGTGGAACAGTCGCTGGGAGCGCGTTAATCGGGCCGAGGTCCCCATCGGTATGCCCGCGGGAGCCTACGTGGACAAAGAATATGGCGCCATCGTCTATGGCCGCGGGCCGCTTTTCGTTGTGGCTCTGGCAAAGGAAATGGGGCAGGAAAAGTTTGACGAATTTCTGCGCGATTACTACGAATCTCACAAATGGGGGATTGGCACGAGCGATGCGTTCAAGGAATTGGCTGAAGGCCACTGCCAGTGTGAACTGACCCCTCTGTTTGAGGAGTGGGTTTACGGTAAGTAAGCGTCCACACCCGCGTGGGGCCACCGATGGCACAGGCCCCGGTCATGGGACAGTCAGCACAATGGGTCTCACACCCGTCGGCTACCGGCTGCAGGTATCCCATCCGCGCCAAATCTTGCAACATCTGCTCCAACAGTGCTTCACTCACGTCCAGTTGGCGGGCCAGGTCGGCGTAACTGTGCACGCCCCCCTGGCCCACCAGACTCAACAAATGTTCCAGCATCCTATACCCCCCATCCCAGCAATTTGGCTCCCTGATAGACCACGATGCTTGTCCCAAAGGACACCACCAACAAGAAGGCCAGGTTGAACAGCGTCCAGCGGGCCGAACGGCTCTCCTGCCAGATGGCAGCCACGGTGGACACGCAAGGGATGAACAGCATCTGCACGATCAGAAAGGCCAGCCCAGCAATGGGTGTCAGGGCAGTGCCCAGGATGGTCGCCAGTGTGGTTCCTCCTTCACCGGCTCCATACAATATGCCCAACGTGGCAATCGAGTTCTCCTTGGCAACAAAGCTGGTCAGCAGGGCGACCATCGTCCGCCAACTCATGCCCATCAGCGACCCCAGAGGAACCAGCAGCCGGCCAAATTGGGCCAGGTAGCTGGTCTCCATGTCACCGGTCGGCAGCACCGAAAGGACCCAGACGATCACCGAAACGGTCAAGATGATGGTGCCAGCTCTGACAAAGAAGGCTTTCGTGCGCTGCCAGACCAAGAGGCCGATGGTGCGCCAGTTAGGAATGTGGTATAAGGGCAGTTCCATGATGAAAGCCGCTCGCTCACCCCGGAAAGCAATCCTGTTGATGACGATGCCCGATAGAGCCAGCACCACCAGGTTCAGCGCGATCAAGCCCCACGCGACCAGTGTCGCCGCCCGCCCGAAAAAGACGGGTGTCAGGAAAGCGAGCACCGCCATGCGCGCCGTGCAGGGCATCAACGGAGCGAGCATGATGGTCAGCAATCGCGCCCGCCGCGATTCGATCACCCGCGACCCGACAATCGAGGGCACGTTACAACCAAAGCCCAGGAACAAAGGCAGGAAGCTCTTGCCGTGCAGGCCCATCAGGTGCATAAAGCGGTCCATGACGTAGGCCGCCCGGGCCATGTAGCCCATGTCTTCCAAAAGCCCCAGGGCGGCAAAAAAGATGACCAGGATGGGCAGAAAAGTGATCACCGTGCCCACGCCGCCGATGACGCCCTCCACCACCAATCTGCTGGCCCACTCCGGTCCGTTGGCCAGCAAGGTTCCCGCCCAGTCGGCCAGAGTACCCACCACGTAAGTGTCCAGCGCGTCCTGCAACGGCGTACCGATGGCGTACGTCAGCCAAAAGACCATGGCCAGGATGCCAGCCAGTAGTCCCATTCCCCACACCGGGTGCGTCGCCCAGCGGTCCAACCGTTCGGTGAGGCTGATCTGTCCCACCTGCGGGCGCACCACTGCGGCGCGGATCATGCGGCCGATCCAGTCGTAGCGACCGCTGGCCACCGCCACCAGTGCGTCGTCGTGGGCCATCAGGATATCGTGAACCTGCTCCCAGACCGCTTCGGACAACGCGTTACGCATCATGGCTGTAATTTCTCCATCGCCCTCCAGCAGCTTGAGGGCCACCCAGTCGGCCGGGTAGGGAGCGGGCACGTGAGGCTCCACCAGAGCCAGAATCTCGTCCAACACAGCCTGGTGGTCGTCTTGGATCTGCGGGCAACGGGGCTGGTAAGAGATGTCGCCACGCACCAGCTTGTCAATGGTCTCGGCCAGTTCGCGCACGCCCTGGGTCTTGGTGGCCACCATGGGCACCACCGGCACGCCCAGGGCGGCCTGCAACACCTCCGGCTCCACGTGTCTCCCTTCCCGGTCGGCCACGTCTATCATGTTCAGGCCCACGATGACCGGCGCGGGCAAGGGTAACAGTTCGGCCACCAGATAAAGGCTGCGCTCCAATATGGCCGCATCCACCACGGCCACTACCACGTCGGGCCGCTTTTTAATGATGTAGTCGCGGGCGATGACCTCCTCTAGCGAATTAGCCGTCATACTGTAGGTGCCGGGCAGGTCCACGATGTGGATGG
This sequence comes from Anaerolineales bacterium, assembly GCA_004377365.1. Lineage (GTDB taxonomy): Bacteria > Chloroflexota > Anaerolineae > E26-bin7 > E26-bin7 > E26-bin7. The sequence goes on from SOHZ01000169.1 coordinate 19,646, forward strand.
TCAGCCCGTTTTGGCGGTAAGTGCCCACCTTTTGCTCAATGGTTTTGCCTGGCCAGTTGCCCACGTGCTGGTTCAGCCCGGTCAACAGGTTGAACACCGTGGACTTGCCCACGTTGGGCTGTCCGGCCAGGGCCACGGTAATCGTCGTTTGCCCGGCCAGGATCTTGAACGGCGGAGCGGCTCCCTCTTCTGTCTCCGCCGTCTGACATTGGCTGACAGCGGTCAGCGGTGCTTCTCTATCCATTTGACAATATCTCCTCATTCCTTGGTGACGTACACTTTGGCTGCCTCACCCCGCCCCAGAGCAATGCGCGTGTCACGGATGTTCACAATTAGCGGGCCGCGGCCAAAGTTCTGCACCATGGTGAGCTTGGCTCCGGGCGTGAAACCCAGCGTGGCCAGACGGCTCATAAACCCCCGCCCTCCGGCCAACTCGCGTACCACTCCCACCTCACCAGGAGCCAGATCGCTCAATGTAGTTGCGTTGTTGTCCATGTTTGTCCCTTAAATTCATTTATTACTTTTGCACTCGCTACCGGACATTTTTTGTGTCAAACGAGGGTTTCGAATCACGAATGGCACGAATGGGCGAATTTCACGAATGAGGCCATCCTTTCGAACAAAATTCGAGACATTCGTCCCTTCGTGACCTTTGTGTTTCAGGCCCTTCGGACAGTGATCTGAGAAGCCACCTGTCGTCCGATCACCCGGCGGCTCTCGCCAATTCTCACGGTCAGTGGCCCGTCGAAAGGAGCGACCTCTTCAATCTCAATCACAGCCTGGGGTCTCAACTCCAGCTCAGCCAGGTAGCGCAGCAAATCGGCATTGTGCTCGGCGACGCGCAGCACCACCGCGCGCTGGCCGGGCTCCATCTCCGACATGGGGATCTCCTCTTCACAGCCGCCGTCGGTGCCTGCCACCGGGTACCCGTGGGGGCAGGTCTCCGGCTCGTCGAGGAACTGGGCCAGCTTTTCCTCAACTAGAGGTGAGGTGGCGTGCTCCAATTGGCAGGCCTCCTCGTGGACTCGATCCCAGGGCAGACCCAACACGTCGGCCAGAAACCGTTCCCACAGGCGATGGCGACGGATCACGCGCAGGGCCTGAGTCTGGCCCTCGGCCGTCAACGTCACGCCCTTGTAGGGCTCGTAGGTGGCCAACCCCCGCGCCACAAGCTTCTTAATCATCTCATTAGCCGAGACCGATGAGATTTCCAACTGGTCAGCCAGGGCCGACAAGGCCACAGGGCTTTGCTCACCGCTGAGCTTGCAGATGGTTTCGAGATACTCTTCCATGCTGTCGGTGGTCATCGGCTCCCCCTCAAGTAAAAAGGTATGCCATATCTATTTCTTTAGGCATACCTTAGTATACATCCGTTTTCGGTTTTTGTCAAGCCGGGGTACCCTCTGAGAAGGGAGAGGAAAGGCTTGGCAACAATCAGCTTTTGTACTATAATACACAGCGTCTGTGCAGCACCAGGAGAATATGTCATGATGGCCTCGGAAATGAGCCACTGGGAGCGGGTTCGGGCTGCCCTGAAAGGGCAAGAGACCGACCGGGTGCCCATCAGCCTGTGGCGGCATTGGCCGGTGGAAGATGAGACCTCGCAGGGCCTGGCTGCTGCCACCCTACGCTGGCAGCGGGACTATGACTTTGACCTGGTCAAGTTGGCCCCGACAGGCACCTACGGCATCGAGGACTGGGGAGCGCAAACCACCTACGTCCCCAATGATCACGGAGTGCGCACGATCGTTCGGTACGGTGTGACCTCTGTAGATCAGTGGCCTGACCTGGAGCCACTGGATGTGAGGCGAGGCTACCTGGGCAACCAGATCGCTGCGGTGCGGCTGGTTGCCCACGAACTCCAGGACAGCGTCCCGATCCTGCAGACGGTCTTCAGCCCCTTGACCACCACCCGCAAACTGGCCGGAGACCGGATCTTTGCCGACTTGCGTCTCCACGCCGAGACGTTCAAAGAGGGCCTGCAAATCATCGCCGAGACCATCGCTCGTTTCGCGCTCGAATCCGTCAGGGCAGGGGCTCACGGGGTATTCTTTGCCACCCAATGTGGCACCTACCGCCTGCTCAGCGAGGCCGAATACCGGGAGTTTGGTGAGACATACGACCGGATCGTTCTCGACAACGTACGGCCGGAGGCCCAGATCATCCTGATTCACGCGCACGGCCAGGACATCATGTTTGACCTGGTGGCAAATTATCCGGCCGATGCCATCAACTGGCACGACCGGATCACCTGGCCTTCGCTCAGAGAGGCACGCGAGCGTTTCTCCGGCCTGTTGGTCGGTGGGATCAACGAGTGGCAAACGCTGCTGAAAGGGCCGCCCGCCGCCATCCAGGCCGAGATTCGGGATGCCGTCGCTCAGACTGGAGGTCGTCGGTACATGATCGGGCCAGGGTGTGTTCTCCCCATCAACGCGCCGCTACAACACATTCGTGCGGCCAGAGAGGCTGTACACAGGTTTTGATGAATGAAAGGAGCAAGCCATGAGCCATAATGATGTAGTGGTGGAAAAAGTGAGAAACGCAATCAAAGACCGAGCCCTTTACCTGGCCCTGCTTTACAGGAGTTTTTCCAAAGCCCTACCCCCGGACCAGGTGGAAAAACTCGCCAGAGAGGCGATCTACGAGTATGGCCGAATCAAGGGTCAAAAGGATGCAGGCAAGGTCACATCGGAAGAGTGGGTGGACAAGCACGTGTCCAAAGGGTCAGGAGCGGTCTTCCAGTCACGCATCGTCAAGGAAAAAGATCGCTGCGAGCAGCAAATGACCTATTGCCCCCTGGTGGAGGCATGGAAAGAACTGGGATGCAGCCAGGAAGAGATAGACCTCTTCTGCGATATTGCTATGGAAGTGGATCGCGGGCGTGCAGACTATCATGGCATCCCATGGGAGATCTCTGAGAGGATGGGGAAAGGAGACTCTTTTTGCCGGTTGGTCCTTAAGAAGGAGAGGAGCCCTTCCCTGACCTGATCGCCCCGGAGCGGATGACCGCGTTCGTCGAAGCTATCCCCGCTTTCTGCGACCCATGCGCGTTGCGCGACACCTGCCAGGGCGGGTGCAAGGCCGCTGCGCAGGTCTGCTACGACTCGCTGACCGCTGAGGAGCCGTTCCTGCACCGCAACCGCGCCTACGCCAGACCGCTGCTGGAGAGCCGATGACAGATTAGGAGCAAGATGTGAGCCAGAAGTGGGCCAAAAGCAGAAAGCCGCCCTGTGAATCAGGACGGCTGCCGATTGTTTCCTTCTCACCACTGCCGTTGAAAGGCAACCTCGTAGGAATACAAGATGCAATCCGCACACTTCCCATTCGGCTGGCAGTAGCCAGCCTTCTCCAAATCCTCTCGTGTTGGGTGGTCCGTGCTCAGAGGACGCGATACCTCACTGGTGTATAGATTGTTATCATAAGGGGGTACACCTCCTGTCACCTTGACCCAAAAGATCCCTGACGTCAGGTTGGCCTTGGCATAGCCTGGGCCTAGCCAGCCTGAATCAAAGAAAATATGACCTCCGTCCCAGTAGACCTCCAAACGAACGTTGGCCAATGGCTCACCGCTCTTGTCCAACACCCACATTTCTATCTCCGGAAGACCGTCGCATCTGTCCGGACGTACGCGCCGCATCTCCTGCTTCACGATTTTAAAGTCTACCTCCGGTCTCGACGTGGGAATGGAGACGGGGGTGGGAGTGGGGGTCTCGGTCGGGATGGGTGTGTCGGTCGGTGGCAGCGGTGTTGGCGGTGGTGGGACGGGTATGTCCGTCGGCAATGGTGTCGCCGTCGCTATGGCCGCCAACGCCGGAGTAACCGCACTGGTGGGCGTAAAGGTCGGTCTGAGTGTTTTGGTCGGCGTCGGGGTGGGCTGGGAACGGGCGACAACCGTGCACCCCATCGCAACGAGAGTCAGGAAAAGGTATCCGACAAAGATCTTTCGAAACATAGAATTTGCTTTACTGGGATGGAGCGGTATCGGCAAGGGCACACACCTCACGTTTCACGCTGCAGCAGGCTCTCCAGGTTGTCAGGGCTTATTGGTCGTGCGCCCGCCTTGATCTCCCGCACCAGCGTCGTCAACGCACCATTGACCGGCGTGGGCACTCCCTTCTCCCGGCCCCGCTTCACTACGTAGCCGTTCATGAAATCAATCTCGGTGCGGCGGCCCCTCTCAAGGCTCTGAAGCATTGATGACTTGAGGCGACGGAACTTGGCCCCACGGCACTTTTCACTGTTTCTCAAACGGCTGCGCCTTCGAACTTAGGCCCAAGTTCCGCTTTTGGCACTGTGGATGAGTGCCTCGATTGCTTTCATGTTGGCCACAGCGTCTTCGAGCGGAGTGGGCACCTCAGTATCGTTGAGCACTGCTTGGGAGAAGAGGTCGCCCTGGATCGTATACTGGTTGCAAACATCCAGAACAATTTCATCCATCTCGGTTCCATATTGATGCCACATCTTGCACGGCCGGTCGGTAGGGGCGTTGAAAGGAATCTCGATTTCAACCCGACCCTCGGTCCCAAAGATGTTCACCCGCTGATAAGGTGTTAACTGGGTAGAGCAGGTGAAGGTCGAAGTACCGCGGCCGAAATCCAGTATGCCAGAGGTAAGGCGATCGGTTTTGAACTGTGGATCGTATTCCATGATACCACAGACCCGCTGGGGTTCGGCGCCGAAAATGAACCGCGAAAGCGAAATACAATAGCAGCCGATGTCCATCAGTCCGCCTCCGCCGATTTCAGCCTTGTTGCGGATATTGTCAGGGTCGGCATTGTAGTAAGAGAAGAAGGACTGAATCGTCCGCAACTGGCCGATCTTTCCTTCAGCAACCAACTGTCGTGCTCGCTGCCATTGTGGATGATGGCGATACATGAATGCTTCCATCACTTTGAGCTGTGGCCGCTGTCGGGCAGCGTCTAGTAGTTCCTGGGCCTCGGTTGCTGTCAAGCCGATTGGCTTTTCACACAGGACGTGCTTGCCAGCATTCAGGGCCTTGATTGACCAGGGTACATGTAGGTGGTTGGGCAAGGGAATGTAGATAGCGTCAATGTCGGGAGCGGCCAGCAGTTCCTCGTAAGAACCATAAGCCTTCGGTATGCCCAACTGCTTCGCTGCTGCCTGCGCCTTGTCTAGATTACGCGAAGCAACTGCGGTAATTTCGCAGTACTTGCCCAACTGCATGGCCGGAATGACTTGTTCGGTACCGATCTTGGCGGTGCTCAAGATGCCCCAACGAACTTTCATTTTGCCCCTCCTTTGAGAAGTAGATGACGCGGGCAGGAAATGATTTGCTCCTTTCCGCATAAAATGTCGGAGCGAGTGGAACGGGAGTGAAGCGCTCAGGAGGGAACGCTCACTCCTGATGAAAAGTCTGCAGCGTCGCCAGATAATACTCCGGCAGGCCAATGTCGTAGCGCTGCCCGTCCATGATGAACCCCAGGAAACCATCTTCTTGCCGCAGACGATCCAGCGCTGAAGTGAGCTGAAACTCGCCCCGTTCGCGTACGTTGTTCGCGATGTGCTCTTCCAGGTAGTCAAATATCTGTGGTTTGATGATGTACTGCCCAAAGACGGTCAGGTACTCATCCTCCGCCAAGCCAGGCAGGCGTAGATTGTTACGAGCGTAGTCTATCGTTGGTTTCTCGGCAAACTCGGTAACGTTCAGTAGACGGTTACCTTCGATCCATACCCCTGTCGCCGTTCCAAAGTTCGCGATCTGATCTTCAGAGGTGCGGCGCAGACCCAGTACGCTGATCCCATGCTTGTTGTAGGCTTCGATCAACTGCTGCGCGCACGACTTCTCATCTTTAGAACGGTAGAGGTGATCGCCCAACATCAGCAAGAAGGGCTCGTTGCCAACCGCCTCCCGCGCACAATAGACGGCGTGCCCGAAGCCTTCTTGTGCTTCCTGGATCGCGAAAGACACCTGCCGCCCTATCTCCAGGATGCGCTGTGCGTACTCCTGGAAGTGGCGCGGTAGTTTATTATAGTTCTCAATCGTAATCTGCACGTTGAAGAATGACTGAAAGGCTTCCAGGTCGTGTTCTTGCACGATGATGATCACCTCGTCTACGCCCGCCTTGAGCGCTTCCTCGATGATCAGCAAAATAGCGGGCTTGGCGATCCCATCGCGATCTATGATGGGGAACAGCTCCTTCTTGGTCGCCTTCGTGGCCGGGAAAAGCCGCGCCCCGAAGCCGGCCGCTGGGATAACGGCCTTGCGCACCTTCTGGCCGGCGCGCAGTGTCAGTGTGAGGCAGGGCATCTCCAGGTCACGCTCAATGATCTCGATCACTGCCTGCTGATCAGCCTCGCTGCGGGCGATGAACTGCGCCGTGCCATCGCCCTGTGAGCCGACGCCCTTCCCACCCTGGATGTGAGGCTTGAGCGCTTTGTAGTTCAAGACGCGGTGTAGAACCGGGGCGGTCAGTTCCTCCGGACAGGCTGGGGTTGCGTAGCGATCAAAGAACTCCTGCGCTTCGACCATCAGTGCGCCCAGCCGTACGGCGTCCCCTGCCTGGAGCGTCTCCACGGCTTGATGCACGATCCGCTTGTTGATCGGTCCCAGCAGTTGTTGCACGCCCTGCTCGATCTCATTCCCGGCGAAGGGGTAGCAGCGGTTCAGCCGGGCCAGGATCTCCATCGTGTCCTTCTGAGCCTGCAAGTCAACGATCACAAGATACATATCCTCAGGGACTTGCAACTCGGTCACGTCCAGGTGGTCGCCGTCGTAGGTCATGAGGATGGGGCGATTGCCAAAAGCGCAGCCCTGATCCATACGCCCGCAACGTGAGGGCGTCGTAATCTCACCCTGGTAGGCCAGCTCCATCTCGCCCCGGATGGTCATCTTTAGATCGTAGATGCGGTTGAACGCGCGTGCCGTCAAGACGCAGATCGCCGCGCTCGACGAGAGCCCCTTCTTGATCGGTAAGTCGGTCTTGTAGTTATCAATCACCAGGCCACGCACGTGGTAGTGGGTCAAGATTTGATAGGCGACCCCTGCGATGTAACTCCAGAAGTCCCCCTGTTGGGCCTCCTCTAACAGCGCCTTGGGCTCCATTGGGATCTCATAGGGGCCGTGTTTCTCGCCATCGGGTGTGGTCGAGGTCAACACCAGTGCGGTGGGATGCGGCTCGACCTCGGCATAGATGCCCTGATCGGTTCCTGTGAGCAGCGTATAACCCTTCTCAATTTCCGCATTGATGCGCCGGTATCCTCCGGCCCAGTCGGAATGTTCGCCAAACAGACACATACGTCCGGGAACAAAGATTTTCAACTTACAGCCTCCTTCCTCTTGTCTTGTTTCTGAAAGCAAAATGTGAGCGGGCGATAGTCGGGGCTATTCGTCCGCTTTGTAGTTTATGTCTTTATCTCAATCTCGTGGATTGACCACCACCAGCGGTCGGATCGGCCGGTCTGCTCTACGCGGATGTAGCGCACTTCTCGCAGCGGGAAAGTGACGTCGAGCGGAGTGTTGTTGTTGGGGTTAGCCGCTATCTCTGCCCAGTGGGTCCTGTCGGTCGAGACTTTGACCCGGTATCCTCTGGGGTAGTCGTGGGGCGATGGGGTGTTGTCGAACCGGAAGCCACGAATCGTCTGCAAGTGGCCCAGGTCCAGCTCGAACCACATGCCCGGTGACTGCACGGCCCTGGTGCTCCAACGAGTTTCGGGGTGGCCGTCGAAGGCCTGGAGCAAATTATCCGGCCCAAACCGCCGGTTGTTGTGGCTGGCCTCTGCGCTTTTCGTCGTCTCGTCCGAGATGGTGATTTGGTGGATAGACCACCAGTAGATCAAGTCCGAACCGGTCTGTTCAATGCGGATGTAACGGGCTGGACGGGGCGAGAAAGAGACGTTCAACTCCTCGTCGTTGTCCGGGCGCGTGGCCACCGCCTCCCAGGAGTGGCCGTCAGTGGACAGCTTGAGGACGTAGCCCCTGGGGTAATCGCGGGGCGAAGCCTCGTTATCCAGCCGCACGTGGGCCACCGTCTCTGCTTCTCCCAGGTCAATCTGGAACCATATACCGGGACACTGGGGCTGACGCGTGCTCCAGCGCGTGTAGGGATTGTCGTCCAGTGCCAACTGGAGGTTGTCCGGCCCGTGGAGGGAATTGTTGTGGCTGGCCGTCACCGTTATCTTAGGGGAGGGCGGTGGCGGCGCTCCTGGGTTGACTTTTACAGCGGCGTCGAGGGTCGGGACGCCCTGCCAGGCGAACCAGGTGATCATCTCCTCGACCATATCCCATTTCAATACGTAGTCGCCCGCGGTTCGCGGCGCGGCCACTTCGGCCACGAGTTCTACCGTCTCGTCGGGGCGTAGGTCATGGGGCAGCGTGGTACGCAGGTCGGCCCAGAGCGCGGAAGGGACCAGCCCCCCCTCGGCGTAGTACCAGTGGTAGCCGAGTCGCACCTGGTTGTAGCCATTCGCCGGCCAGGTCTTTGAACCCAGGTTGCGGACCAGAATGCGGACGGCGTTGACCTGCCCGGCGACCATGGTGGTGGGGGTGTTGTGGCTGATGTACTCCAGGGCGTAGACCGGACGGTCGGACGGGGCTCCGAGCGGTCGAGGGATGGCACCGACGGACCAGACGACAGGCCGCATTTGATCGCTGTCCGGCTCCCACCAGGCCAGGGGGTGAAACCCCGGATCGGGCGAAGAGAGGATAAAGGCGCTGGCCGACTCTACGTAGGGATATTCGGCTACTTTGGTGTAATATCGTCTGTAATGCTCGGCCCTCTGCCAGGCCGGGGTTTCTGGCGCGTTGTTAAACTCGGTGATGTGAATCGGCTTGTCGGGGAACAAGGAGTGATATTGGGTGAAGCGCAGACCAAAGGCGGGATGTAGGATGCCATGCTCGTCAAACCAGTAGCAGTGACAGCCGAGCCAGTCCGACTTCTCCACCGCCTGGCGACATTCCTGAATCCATGCCAGGTCATCGTGCGGGTCATCGGGCAGCATTGTGGGCGACAAGCCGGGAAAGCCCGGCTCGATCCAGGGGAAACGCGCATACAGCCGATCTACGACCGCGATGTACCAGTCGTTGAAAACCCTGGCATCTTCCAAAGTCGGCCCCCAGCCCCAACCAGGGTAATTCGGTTCGTTGAGGATCTCAAACTTATTGGTGAAAGGGCGCAGTTCAGCGATACGCGGGGCGTGCCGGTTGACGAACTCTTCGGGAGTTCCATGTCCCCCCGCGTCATACAGGCGCACGATGAAATCCATGGCCGGGTTCTCATCGCGCAGCCGGCGGTACACAGCCGGGTCGGTGAAACTGAACGTCTTCACCAATTCGATTTTGGCCGCCCGGATGGCCTGGTAATCATACTCGGTGAACGCTCTCCCCCAGAAATCGTTGCGCCCGTTGACTCCTACTTTCATCGCTTCCCTCCTCGCTGTAGGGCTTATGGGTAAAGGCACTCCGTATACGACATATAAATACAACGATTATCTCATCAAGGTGAAGATGATAACTTGTCATTCTGAGCCGGAGCCCTTCACTTCGTTCAGGATAAACTC
>SOHZ01000115.1 GCA_004377365.1 Anaerolineales bacterium
ACGCTCTGCGACGAGCTGGAGGCGCGAGGGCAGCTGAAGGACGTCGGCGCAGCGGCATACATCACCCAGCTCATCAACTCGGTACCCAGCGCTATCCACGTCGTGGCCTACGGACGCATCGTGGAGCAGGCTGCCATCCGGCGCCGGCTCCTAGGCGCTGCTGGCGACATCGCCAAGCTCGCCTACCAGGACGAGGAGGATATCGAGCAGACGATCGAGGCGGCCGAGCAGGCGCTATTCGGTGTCTCCCAGCGCCGCATCACCCGCGACCTGTCGCCGATTCAGGACGTCATCAAGAGTGTTCAACGACAACTATAATTACCCATTGACGACAACTAGAAGTACCCACTCGGAAAACGGGAGCAGGCATAGTAGACTGGTCTCCATAGGAGGCCAGAACCGTGACTGCGACCGATGTCCAAGTGAGGATTATCATGCGAGAAAGAGAGAAAGGACGCACCCAAGAGCAAGCTGCGGCTAGCGCGAATCTGCGCAGTCGCAAGACGGTGGCCAGGTACGAGCAGTTGGGCCAACTGCCCAGCGAGTTGAAGGAGCCACGACAATACCGCACCCGTCCGGACGTCTTCGACAAAGACTGGCCACAGATCGAAGAGATGCTGGAGCTGGCGCCCACACTGGAGGGCAAGGCCTTGTTCGACTGGCTGTGCGAGCAGCAACCGGGACGATACCAGGAAGGGCAATTGCGCACCTTCCAGCGTCGTGTGGCGACGTGGCGAGCGCTGCACCAGGATCGAGACGCCGTATTGGCACAGATCCATCGTCCCGGCGAGGTCTTGCAGACCGACGGGACGTGGCTCACCGAATCGAGTGTGACGATCCAAGGACAACCGCTGAAACATATTCTCATTCACTCTGTTCTGCCATACTCCAATTGGGAGTGGGGCCGCATCGCCCAGTCCGAATCACTGGCAGCTCTTCGCCTGAGCTTACAGAGCACTCTGATCAAGTTGGGCCACGTACCCAGGTTCCACCAGACAGACAACAGTTCAGCGGCAACCTACTGGCCAGGCGCCAAAGCACAGGCGAAAGGTAGTTCGAGACGAGAATACACGGATGATTACCTGCAGCTGCTGACTCACTACGGTCTCGAACCCCGTGCGACGAATCTCCAATCACCGCACGAGAATGGCGATGTGGAATCGAGCCACGGAGGGCTCAAGCGAGCTCTCGAACAACACTTCCTGTTGCGCGGCAGCCGCGACTTTGAGAGCCTGGAAATCTACGAAGCTTTCGTCCAGGCGGTTATGGAACGGCGCAACCTATCCCGTCAGCAACGGTTGGCCGAAGAGTTGGCGGTGATGAAACCACTGACTGGCACACCGTTTGCCACCCACAGCCAAGTCCGTGTTCGCGTTTCCCGTGGGAGCCTCATCCGCGTGCAGAAGAACGCCTACTCTGTGCCGACCAGTTTGATCGGTTCCCGGGTCACCGTGCGCATCCACGAATGGCACCTGGAAGTATGGTATCGGACCCATTTGGTGACAAGACTACCCCGTCTGGTGGGCAAGAGCCGCCATTACGTCAACTACAGGCACGTCATCGACAGCTTGTTGCGCAAACCTGGCGGCTTTCGTGACTACCGCTACCGGGAGGACCTCTTCCCCTCCCTGGTCTTTCGCCAGGCCTGGGAACGACTCGATCAATGGTATGCGCCCCGCAGAGCAGATCTGATCTATCTGCGTGTCCTTAAACTATCCGCTCGCACGATGGAATCGGAGGTCACCGCAGCACTGACACAACTCTTGGCCGCCGGCGAGCGATGGGATGACACGGACGTAGAGCGGTTGCTTCAACCGGAGCCTATCTCAGTCCCCCAGGTGACCTGCGGTCAAGTCCAACTCCAGCAATATGACCGGCTACTCACGGAGGTGTACCGTGGCGCTTGACACCATCCGTGCTCACTGCAAGACCCTGCGTTTGCCCACCGTAGCCCAGGTGGTGGAGCAATCTCTCGTGACGGCTCAGCGGGAGGACTGGGCTCTGGAGGCCTTTGTCGAACATCTGTTGGAACAAGAGATGGACGGACGGCGTGAGCGGCGCATCGCTCGCTTGACCAAGGCCGCCCATTTCCCTGTCAACAAGATGCTGGACACATTCGACCAGAAACGGCTGCCCCTGCGCATCCGACGCCAGATCCCCCAGCTTTGTCAGGGTGACTTCATCGACCGCGCCGAGAACATTCTCATCTTTGGCTTGCCCGGCACTGGCAAAACGCATCTCGCCGCTGCCTTGGGCAATGAGTGGATTCAGCGCAACTACAGCGTTCTCTTCATCCCAACCTTCAAGCTGGTCGGAGGTCTGCTGCGCGCCAAGCGGGATTATGAGCTGGAGCGAGAGCTGCGTCGCCTCGATCGCTTCCAGGTCATCATCCTGGACGATCTGGGCTACGTGCAACAGAGTCGGGAAGAAATGGAGGTTCTGTTCACCTTGCTGGCCGAGCGGTATGAACGGCGCAGTGTCGTCATCACCTCCAATCTTGTCTTCTCGGAATGGGATCATATCTTCAAGGATCCCCTGACTACCGCGGCCGCCATCGACCGCGTGGTTCATCACAGCTTGATCATCGAGTTTGGCCGGGACATGAATAGTGTGCGCGCTGAGGAAGCTGCCCGGCGCAATAACGTTCGCTTTGGCGTCCCAGACGCCCCCGAGGGTGCTGAGAGCTAAGCTCTCGGCATGGGTACTTCTAATTGTCGTCGATGTCCATTTCTAATTGTCGCTTGACACTCCAGATGATTGAGTGGAACACTGCCTTGTCGAACCCTAGGA
>SOHZ01000197.1 GCA_004377365.1 Anaerolineales bacterium
TCAGCTCTGACGGCCGACGATTGGGGGTATCTCCTGGGGCTGGATATCTATCGTGACCGCATGGGCCAACTCCTGGCCGATGCTTATGCCAAAGTCTGCTATGAGGGCTGGGCCGACAGCCAGCGGCGTCATCCACCGCAAGAAACATACACCCTGGACGACCTGATCGCCTGCGTCAAGGGGGACACGGAACTGACTGCCTCCTACCAGGCCGAAACCGGCCGCGCCGTGCGCCAGCAACTTGCTACCTTCCGGCGCAACCCCCTCTTCCAGGGTGAGGGGACGCCGCTGCGCGACCTGCTCCGTCCGGGCCAATTGGCCGTGCTGGTGATGAGCCACATGTCCGACGCCCTGCGCTTCGTGGTGATGTCGGCCCTCATCCGCCAGGTGATGGCCGCCCGCGTGGCTGCCTCGGAGAGAGAGAAGGATTTGCTCATCCGACCTGACCTGAGCGAACGAGAGCGAGCCGAACTGCAAGCGCAGGTGGCCGCTTCGATGCCCCCCACCTGGGTGGTGATTGATGAGGCTCAGAACGTGCTGCCAGCCGAGCGCCGGACGACGGCTACGGCCATGCTGGTGAAGCTGGTGCGAGAGGGCCGCAACGTCGGCCTGTCGTTCATGTTCACCACTCAGCAGCCCCTGGCCGTGGACCCCCGCATCCTGGCCCAGGTAGACACCATCATCGCCCATAAATTGACGGTGCAAGCAGACATTGACTACATCCGCCGCAACTTGAAATCCAATCTGCCGGATGAGGTGAAATACGGCGGGGCAACACTTTCGTTCGGTGAACTGTTGCGTTCGCTGGACGTGGGACAAGCTCTGGTGTCCAACACCGAAACCGACCGCGCCTTCATTCTGGACATCCGTCCTCGCGTCAGCGTGCACGGAGGGTTTTCGCCCGCATGAGTTTCTTACACGCCCTGGACAGCGCCCGGCGACCGATGCAACGGCTGGGCTTTGCCAAATATGTGATCTCCCGCTGCGCAAGCACCAGCACCTCCAGCCTGGAGACGCTGGGCCGTGGCCTGGTGGAGACCGTGCGGCGCAAATTGACAGTGCCGCTGACGCCTGAGATCTATGCCTACGCCCGGCGGCGGCTGACCGACCGGGCCTACGCGCCTCTTAAGCAGGAGCTAAATCGGCTGGGCCCTGACTTCGACGCTGGCCACACGGTACGCCTGGAGATTCAGGACGTCTATCTGGCCTCGTCGCAACTGCCCTCGCAAACCGGCAAGTTGGTAGCCGGGGACTGGCGTAAGTATCCCCCTTTGCTCCTTGCCCTGGGCCTGATCCGGCCGGGCACCTACTCGCTGATGGTGGCCGGACTGACCCTCTTGCGCCTGACCCCGGACACTGAAGTTGCCGCTTTCCGCGAGTACACCCCCCAAGCCAATCCTCTGCTTCTGGACACCAGGCAACGGTTGTTTTTTCTATATTGCTTGCTGGAGCGAGATGGGGATGTACTGCAGCCGCTCTACCGGGCTCTGCTGGAACGAGATGCCCCTTTCAGCGATCGGGAGGCTGGTGACCTGCTGCCGGCCATCTTCCGTGACCTGGAGAAGCGTTACCGGGGCCGAGCGCGCAGCGGCGACGAACTACAACGGCTGCAACGGTTACTGGACGAAGCCAACAGTATCGAGCGGTGGCAGGGGCGGACTTATACTGGCAAGGGAGCTCGTGAAGAACATATCACCCCTCGCCTGGAGCCTTTCGCGGACATGGGCCTTTTGGACAAGCCTGACCCCTCCGCTTACCGCTACACCCTCTCCCCGGCCGGCCGGGCCCTCTTCACTGGTTTCTGCGAGGCCAGGGACATTGCCGCCTTCCTTGAGAATGACTTCTTCCACACAGCCGATGCCGCCTTCGGCTTTGATGCCGCTCCGGCCGATGAGACCCAGGTGTTGGCCCGCCTCTACGCCGCCTATAACGAGCTCAAAAGCCCGCTGGGCTACGCTCCCATCAAAGAGGCGGCCTTGTTGGCCGGCGTGCGCGCCCTGGTGGATGAGAGGCTGCGCTTCGAGATAGCCGAGGCTGTGGAGTTGCTCAAGCGCACCCAGCGGGAGTTGCCTTACGTCATCCGCTTCAACATTGACCGCATGGGCAACCTGGTCTACGTCAAGTTTTTGGCTGACCCGAGAAGCGAAAACGAAGAGGTATGAGATGACCATAACTCATGTGGATGTTTTGACGACGATTGCCCGCTCACTGGTGCACACTCGCCAGTATCGGGACGTTGACGAAGCGTTGCGCGGGCTGGCTCTGGACGAAGTTTCCCGCAAGATCGCTCGTTATCAGCGTCGAATTCGCCACTTTGAGCATAAGTACGGAATGGACTTTCAAACATTTAGCGCCCGACTGGAGGATGGGGCGACCATCGCCGAGGAAGATGATTGGATGGCCTGGCGTTCGGCCTTGAGCTTGCTGGCTGACTGGGAAAGAGCTTACCGGGAGCTACAGAGTGCCCCCTCTCGTTCCTGACATCCTTCGGTTACTACAGGCCCATCCTCTGGTCCAATCGCTGCGCGTTGTTGAGCATGACGAGACACCTTTTGGCAAGCTGGTGCTCAAGGTGCGTTGCTGGCTGGTTGGGGGCTATCGCTTTCAACTTTGGCTACACTATGAGCCAGCTTTTCAGAACTATGCTTACCAGTTGTTCACCGACCGCCCGCTGTTGCGCTGGGATAACGCGCCCCATCATCCCTATGTCTCAACAGAGCCTCACCATTTTCACGACGCCCAGTGTGCCGTGAGCGAATCTCCTTTGACTGGCGATCCCCTGACCGACCTGCTCGTAGTTCTGCAAGAGATCGAGGCTTTCATGTGATGATCCCCGACGCCACCTTCTTCGTCCGCCGCCTGACCGAGGCGGTGGATACCCTCTGGCCCTCGCTGGAGCGCTCTCTGCGCACCACGATGAGCCGTGACCCCAAATTCAAGAAGCAACTCCGGGCCTGGGCCACCCGCCAAGGCATCGCCAACTTTGGCGACGATCCCTTCTACGAGACCGTGGCCCGCCAGGTGGTCTAGCGGCTGCTGGGCAAGATACTTTTCTACCAAAGCCTGTGCCGCCAGTACCCGTCCCTGCCGTCCCTGGACCTCTCCGACGTCAGCGCTGCCCTGGTGATGCCTCGCCTGCGCGACCTCTTTGCCCAGGCCTGCCGCATTGACTACCAGGCCGTCTTCGAGGAATCCATCATCGAGCACATCCCCTTTCCCCAGGCAGCGCTGGACGAACTGGTGGCCCTGACGGCCGACCTGGAGCGGGGCGATTTCGCCGAGATGCCCCAGGACGTCGTTGGCCGCGTCTTTGAGGGGCTCATCCCGCCAGAAGAGCGCCGCGCCCTGGGGCAGTACTTCACCCGCGAGGACCTGGTAGACCTCATCCTGGCCTTCTGCGTGCGCACGCCCGCCGACAACGTGCTGGACCCCACCTGCGGCACGGGCACGTTCCTCCTGCGAGCCTACGACCGGTTGAAACATCTGGGACAAAGTGAGCACCACCGGCTGCTGGCCCAACTGTGGGGCGTGGACATTGCCCACTTCCCGGCCGAACTGGCCACCATCAACCTCTTCCGCCAGGATTTGAGCGACCCCGACAACTTTCCCCGCATCCTCGTCTGTGACTTCTTCGAGGTCACCCCGGATGCCACCTTCCGCTTCCCCCCGCCCCGCGCTGGCGGCGAGTTCGGTGAGTTCGTTGAAGAGCCGATGCCTGTCTTCGACGCCGTGGTGGGCAATCTCCCCTACATCCGCCAGGAGCGCATCGAGCGTCAGGTGAAGGGGTACAAGCAACGACTCTGGCGGGTCATCGCCGCGGACTGGCTGGTCGAGTATAAGGGAGCCTTTGATTTCAAGAAAAGGGTAGCAAAGGAACTGAAGCAGGCCCGGCGGAACGGGCTGGCCCTGGCCCCATTCTACGAGAAAGCCGAGTTACGCCTCTCCGGTCTGGCCGATATCTACGCTTACCTCTTCTTCCACGCCGCCCATTTTCTGCGCAAAGGTGGACGGATGGGCATCGTGACCTCGAATGCCTGGCTGGACGTGGCCTACGGTTACGAGCTTCAGCGCTTCTTCCTGAACAACTTTAAGATTGTAGCCATCCTGGAGAGCCGCTGCGAGCCCTGGTTCGAGGAGGCGGCGGTCAACACCATGGTGACCGTGCTGGAGCGTTGCCGTGATGCCGCAGCACGGGACGCTAACCCCGCTCGCTTTGTCAAAGTCAAGCGCCCGTTGGCGGAGCTATCGCCTGCCGACCTGAGCGCCGGGGAGCGGTGGGAGGACCTGGAAAACCTGGTGGGGCTGATTTGTGAGACGACGGCCGGCGAATGGTTCTACGGTGAGGAGATGCGGGTTTACGAGGATGAGGATGTACGCGTGCGGGCCGCGTGCCAGGGCGCGCTGCGGGAAGAGGTGGAGGCAGCGGGGAAGACGGTGAAGTGGGGGCCGTACCTGCGTGCTCCTTCCGTCTACTTCGACCTGCTGGCTGCCTGTGGCGACCGGTTGGTGCCGTTGGGGAAGCTAGCCAAGCCAGCACGTGGTTGCCTGACGTTGCTCAACGAGTTCTTCTACTTGGACGACGAAGCGATTCGCCAATGGAACATCGAGCCAGAGTATTTGCAGCCGCTGATGAAGTCCATGGGCAAAAGCGGCAGGGTCGAGATAAATGTGGACACCTTGCCACACAAAGTCTTCATCTGTCGGGAGACTCTGGAAGACTTGCGACGACACGGCAAAACGGGAGCCTTGCGCTACATCGAGTGGGGAGCGGAGCAGCGTTACACCTCTGGTTCGCACGCCGGCCTGAAGTGGTCAGAGAACCCATGGATGCAGAATCGCGAGCCTGGCTGGTGGGCTGTACCGGAGTACCGAACGCGGCCGGCTCGCCTGTTCATTCTCTCCGCTTTCAATGATCGGTTTCTGTGTCGCTATAGTCCCGTCCGGTTGCTTGCTGATAAGCGGCTGTACTTTCTTATGCCTGAGTCCGAGGCCCACGTTGAACTCATGGCAGCAATCCTGAACTCAACCGTGGAAGCGTTTCTCATCGAAATGACGGGGCGGGTCACTCTTGGTGATGGTGTGCTCGAGCTAACTGTCCAAGAGGCTGCCGACTATCTGCTCACGCCCGATATGCGCCAGTTCAGCGAGGAACAGCAGCAACGCATCCTGGCTGCCTTCAAGCCGTTGTTGGAGCGGCCCATCGGCTCCATCTTCAGCGAGGTCACCCGCGCCGACCGCCAGGCCCTCGACCGCGCCGTGCTGGAAGCGCTGGACCTCGACCCCGACGAGTACCTGCCCCGCATCTACGAGGGGCTGACCACGCTGGTGCGGGAACGCATCGAACTGGGTCGGATGCGCAACCGGCGCAAGAAGGAACGGGTGAGACGAGATGTGGCCAGTCTGGAACAGCAGGTCCTGGCTGAAGTCCTGCCCCAGGGTCCCAAACGCTTCCCCACTGACTTTTTTACACCCAAGATCCGCAAGGGTCCCTTCACTACCTTTGCCATCCCCCAGGAACCCCTCCAGATGAGCCCGCCCACCTTCGGCAAGGTCGTTCTGAGAACGAAGGCCGGTGAGGTAATCTACGAGGGCAACAAGTTCCAGGCCAAGTTCGTCCTTTACACCCAGAGGGCTGGTCAGTTCATCGTCCAGATGCCCCAGGAACTCGTCCACGTCTCCGGCACACTCGCCAGATACGAGGTCTACCTGCGTGACCTGTGCCAGCGACTCCACGCTGCCTTCTACAGCCGGACGCTGGGTCAGGCGGCCGCCGAGCGACTCACGGAAAAGACCTGGCGGGGACTGGGATTGCCGGAGATCGAAGGAGCCTAGCCGAATAGCAACCAGGAGAGTCACAGTGCAACTCGGTGACGTGACACTATATATTGTCAGCGACGGCGTTACCTGGTCCGACGGTTTTGTGTCTCAAATCCGATACTTGAAATTGTATCAAAAATGGTATATAATTGGACTCGGAGAGGAGTCACAGCCATGCTCAGCGTTTTCGAGGATCAGATCGTTCAGGTTAGCGACCTCAAGAAACGGATGAAGTACTGGCTCGATGTGGTGCGTCAGACTGCGCCGGTGACCATCGCCCAAGGGGGAAAGGCCGATCTGATCATCATGCGCCGCGCTGATGAAGCCATCCATGCCAAAATACTGGAGTATGCCCGACTGGTCGCCCGGTTCCTACTAGAACAACGCCAAGGGGCGGAATTGCAAGTATTGCCTTGGTACAAACACCTCAAAACTGACGAGCAAGAGGAGTTCATGGCCGAGCTCCTGCATTGCTTCTCTGACATGGTCCAAACCGGGAACTGGCAAGGGTTCGCCTATTTGCTACAAGACTGGCAAGCCACGGCCGAGAGCAACCTTAATCCCGAACTACTGGCTGCATTAGAAGCTCCCCACCGACCGGAAGAATACATCTCTGTGGAGCGTCCCGTTGTCGAAGTATGAGATCGTCTTCAAATACAAAAGCCGACCCATTTCCTGCCTTAATTATGGAATCGGGCGGGTTTCGTCATTTTGGGCTGCAATTTGCTCTAGCTTCTCTCCCACTCCTTGACCGCAGCCTTGATGAGATCGCGTATGGCGGGGTTGGCCACCTCGTCTGCGCTGGAAAAGTACTGTCCACCAACTTCGATCTGCAAGCCCCCGTCAGGACCGGTTCTGACATGCACCTCCTTGCTTGGAGGTATCGGAGCGGTGCTGATCATCCGTTGCAATATCTCCTCAATTTCGTCAATAAAAGTGCCCCCGGCTCCTGTCCCCTCGGCAGCCGCCTGTGGTTTCCTTCGTCGAGTGAAATAACCCATTATGCTGGGCCGCGCTTCCTTTGGCGGGGTTTTGCCGACCTGAAGGCCTCCTTCTCTCAAACGGCGTAGAAATGCTTCCTCTTCATCGCTGCCAGGGGGTTCCACGTCCACAGCACGGGGAGGGCTTGCAGGCTCTACAACCTGTGACCGGGGGGGCATTTCCCTGCTGGGAACCCCAGGGGTAATAGATGCAGCAGCCCATTGCCCCCTGACGATGCCCCCTGTAAACTTGATCAGGTCGGCTATGGCTTCCAGAAGCTGGTTGCCTATCCTCCCGTCCCGTATCTCTACCAACTGTCTGTATCGGCGACCCTCGACCTCGACCACGATGGCTCCTGTATCCTCGTCGCGCAAGACGCGCATGATCTCTTTCAGTTTCATAGGCTCAATCCTTTCTCTCGGTACCCCCGTCTCTTCCTGTAGCTCAACGAGGAATCCACCAGGTGGTATGGCCGGCCCCTCCCCCTCCCCTCTTTCCAGGGACTCTGCTGCCCTCGTTTCCATGTCGAACTCAACACCTGGTCGCTTGGCCCCGGACTTTATCCCCTGGCCGGGGCCACTGACATAACTGACTATCCCGGCCAAGATCAAGAAAACACATATCACGAGGACAACCAACACCAATAACATCAATTGCGGGCTAACATCTACGACCATCTGTCTTCACCCCCCACTGTTGCGGTACAGGAAATCGCAGACGGGTGTTCTCACCTGCTCCTATAGGCACTCTCTGGATCATGCCATCAATACTCAATCCCTCGCCGCCCCCCGACACCCTCGTCAAAGGGATGCTTGATGTCCAGCATCTCAGTCACCAGGTCTGCTCTCTTGACGATTTCAGGATGGGCGCCGCGGCCGGTGAGAACCAACTCAACTTTCTCTGGCTTGCTCTCTATGAGAGCCAGGACTTTGTCCAACCCAATCAGATTGTAGTCCAAGGCGACGTTTATCTCGTCCAGGATAACCACGTCGTCATCGCCGCTGGCCAGAATCTGGCGAGCGTAGTCCAGGGCCTGATGAGCTTGTTCCATGTCCTCAGGGTCGGGGTTATCCTTGTTGACGAAATCCGGGCGCCCAAACTGGCGCAGAGTGATATTGGGCAGTTTCTCTACACTGGTCAGTTCGCCGTAGTGGGGCCAGCCTTTCATGAATTGGATGATATGGACCTTCATGTCTTGCCCAGCCGCTCGCAGGGCTAAACCCAAGGCAGCCGTGGTCTTGCCCTTGCCCGGACCGGTGTAAACCTGGATCAAACCTTTATCTAGAGGCATCTATGTTCCTTTCATCACTGTTGCACCACTATTGCGGCACAGGCGGTACAGGTCCAACGTCGGGGAACCCCCGCCTATATCTAGTTTAGCATATAAATCGCGCCCCGTCAATAGGTATTATTGGCTATTCGTGTGCTGTCTCTGATTTAGGATATTCGTACAACTCTATCAACACGCCATGGGCGCTCTTGGGGTGAACGAAGGCGAACCTCTCCCCTTCGGGACCTGTGCGTGGCATCTCGTCAATCAACTGCAAGCCCTTTTCCTGCAGATTGGCCAACGTTTTTTCGATGTCGTCAACCTCCAGGCAAATGTGGTGGATACCCTCTCCCCGCTTCTGCAAGAACTTGGCCACGCCGCTATCACTGGTGACAGGCTGTACCAATTCGATCTCGCTCTCCCCGGTGGGTAGAAAGGCGATGGTCACTTCCTGGTCGGGCCTCTCCTGGATTTTAGCCAGGCTGAGCCCCAGAGTTTGCTGATAGACTTTCAATGCTTCCTCGATGTCGTTGACGACGATGCCGACGTGGTCAATTTTTTTGATCACACCTATCTCCTTGATATGGGCTTGCACCACTCCTGCACCGCAGCAGTGGTGACTGCGGTACAGTATGATACTCAAAGGTCCACGGTGGGTTTGTATTCGCCGAAGACACGGCGCAGCGCTCCACAGATCTCTCCCAGAGTAGCATAAGATTCCACACATTCTAAAATAACGGGCAACAGGTTTGCATCCCTTCGACCTGGCTCAGGGCAAGCACCGGCGGCGGTGTCCTGAGCCCTTCGGCTTGGCTCAGGATTTACCTGTCGAAGGGCTGTCTGCTCCAGTTTTCCGAGAAGGTTCTTCACCCTCCCATTGTCGCGCTGCTGCCTGAGGGCAGCCAGCCGGGCCATCTGCTGCTCCCACACGGCCGGGTCAACTTTCAGAAGCCGCAGGGAGGTGGTCTCCGAGACGGTGAACTCGTTGACCCCCACCACGATCTGCTCTTTCTGGTCCATGGCTCGCTGGTAGCGATAGGCGCTCTCCTGGATCTCTCTTTGGATGTAACCGCCTTCTATGGCAGCCAGGGCCCCGCCCATGGTGTCAATCCTATCGATGTACTCCTGGGCCCGCTTTTCGATTTCGTCCGTCAGGTACTCGACGAAATAGCTCCCGGCCA
>SOHZ01000584.1 GCA_004377365.1 Anaerolineales bacterium
GCCTCCGCTGCGCTCCGGCTCAGAATGACAGACACCTCATTAGAATTGACTTTCGAGATTTTACCCCTGGCAAACCAGCCCTATTGAACATGCAGGACGCCGCCCTGGACAGTCGCCACACCGTGCTGGTTTTAACGCCCGCCTGGGTGGACAGCCAGTGGACGCTCTATGAAAGCCTGCTGACCCGCACCGCTGACCCCGCCGGGCTGCAACGACGCACGGTACCGCTGCACCTGGAGCCTTGCGACCTTCCTCCGTTCATCTCCATGCTGACCTGGGTGGACTTTTCCCGGGCCGACCTCTCGACATCGCCTGGACCCAGTTACTGACCGCCCTGGGCGCGCTGCTTGGCCACCTGCGACGGCCCGCCAGACTATACCTACAAAGTGGCCTACGACGAAGCCGGGGCGCTGCTAGAGCAGTTGGGGGAGAGGCAGCGAACGGAGAGCGGATAAGCGGATACGCTCAGTGTTCGGCAAGGTCTTCTGACCGCCGCCGAGTAGGGACTCAGTCCGAGACCTTCGCCCAACGGGGATTTCCTGACCGCCCCGGGTGAGGGCTCGGTCGGAGACCTTTGCCCAACGGGAGGCCAGTGTGTAAGAAAAAGCGAGACCGCCAGCGCGCACGCGCGCTGGCGGTCTTTGCCCCTCCGTTGGCACCTGGCTCCCCGGGCAGGACTCGAACCTACAACCAACCGGTTAACAGCCGGCCGCTCTACCAATTGAGCTACCGAGGAACATTGAGTGTATTATACACCCCACGAGCTAATTAGTCAAGCTCATCCCAAATAGTCCTTCAGTTTTTTACTGCGGATAGGATGACGAAGCTTTCTGAGGGCTTTGGCCTCGATTTGGCGGATACGCTCCCGTGTCACACCGAATTCCTGACCGACCTCTTCCAAAGTGCGTCCCCGTCCATCCTTCAAGCCGAAGCGCATCTCCAGGACCTTACGCTCCCGCTCGCTCAAAGACCTGAGGATATCGGACATCTGTTCCTTCAGCAACTGACGCGAAGCAGCATCTACAGGGCCGGGCAGGGATTCGTCTTCAATGAAATCACCCAGGTAGCTGTTTTCCTCACTGCCGATAGGCATCTCCAGAGACATGGGTTCCTGGGCCACTCGCATAATTCGCCTCACTTTGGATGCTCCCCGTCTGATCTTCCTCTCCAGGGCCGGGTCCACAGCCTCGCCCATGGCGATGGCCTCCTCATAAGCAAGCTTGTCCTCTCTGGAAAGCAGGTTCATGTCCAGAGCGATTTCCTCGGGGGAAGGCTCTCGCCCCAGCTCTTGCAAGAGACTCCGTTGGGTGCGTACCAGCCTATTGATGGTCTCTACCATGTGCACGGGGATGCGGATGGTGCGAGCCTGGTCGGCGATGGCCCGGCTGATAGCCTGACGGATCCACCAGGTGGCATAAGTTGAGAATTTGTAACCCTTCCGGTGATCGAATTTCTCCACAGCTCTGAGCAAGCCGATGTTTCCCTCTTGAATCAAGTCCAGGAAAGACATACCGCGACCGATGTAGCGCTTGGCCACGCTCACTACCAGGCGCAAGTTGGCCTCTGCCAGACGCCGTCGTGCCAACTCTCCCTCGCGTACTTCCGCTCGAAGTTTGGCCCTGTCCTTGGGAGCAAGATCACCTCTTCTCAATTCCAAGCGGTGACGGGCACTATCACCCCGATGAATTGCTTTGGCCAGGCTCACCTCCTCCTCAGCAGTCAAGAGGGCCACACGGCCGATTTCCCGCAGGTACATCCTGACAGGATCATTGGTCAGCTCGGGACTGCCCAAATCAAGGAGGGACTCGGCAGAGAGATCAATGTCTTCTTTTTGGGCTTCACTCTCCCCTGGCTTTCCTCTCAACTCAAGGGCTCCTTCTACATTGGTCGGTTTATCCTCATCAGGCGAGCCGTCAGCATCCATCGTATCAACCCTCTCTCTGACGAGGAGGTCATGGGGAGGATCCATCTGCTCGGTTCCCGACTCTATTTCAGGAAGGGCTTCCGGAACATCCTCGTGAGTGAGGTGTTTTTGCTTCCCGCCTTTGGCAAGCAATTCTTCCCCATCTGACTTCTTAGATCGCTTGGCCATTGTTTGTCAGCCTCTGAGGTGTACAACCCACTCCCACAACGATGAGGGTTTCACAGCAAGATATCACGAGCAGTTTCCCTTCGGCCGAAGAGTGTCCAGGCATTGAGAGCCTGTTGTATTCTACCCAACTGGCTGGTGTTGTCAGTCACCATTTGGCGATACCGTTTGAGGGCTTCCCAATCGCCCTGTTCTTCAGCCTCTGATTGAAGGAAAGGCAGCATCTCATTCTGTGCTTTCAGTTTGCGCTCTCGAAGCCTCAAAACACTTCGGCCTATGTCTTTTGCGGCTTCATCCTCGGATGGAATGTACGCGGCCAGCAGTTTTGAAAGATAGGTTTGCAAAGGTGTATCAAGCGCCGATTGAAACTCTTCCAAATCAAAACCGTTTTCTCGGCTTTTGAGATATTTGCGCCAGGCAGCAAAGATTTCTCTGTTTTCAACCTGGTCGAAATCGCCAGGAATCAGGCTCCCAAGGTCTAGCTCTTGCAGCAAGGTCTCTGCCTCAAGAATCAGGTTGGGTTCCCTCAGGAATAGCAAAAGACAATACTTCTCGGCATCAGGAAGTCCAGGCAGACTCGAAAGAGGACCTCCTTTTTTCTGAGACGCTATCTCTGCCAGCCTTTTACCTTTGCCTTTCAGCCTGGCCTGAAGCTTTCTTTCGTCCTCCCTGACCAGGCGGGACAGCTTTTGAACGTAA
>SOHZ01000051.1 GCA_004377365.1 Anaerolineales bacterium
CAGCGATGGGGTCATTTGGGCCGGGACGTGGGGTGGCGGGGTGAGCCGTTACCAGGACGGCCAATGGCAAACCCTCAGCGTGGAAAGCGGCGATCTGGGCAGCAATAATGTGAGCGATTTATTTCAGGCCAGTGATGGGGCCATTTGGGCCGGGACGGAGGCTGGCGTGAGCCGCTACCAGGACGGCCAATGGCAAACCTTCAACGTGGAAAGCGGCGATTTGGGCAGCAACGATGTGTTGTCTCTGTTTGAAGCCAGTGATTCAAGCAAGCAACTGCCACCCTGGCTGCACATCATGAGCAGCAACGATGTGTTGTCTCTGTTTGAAGCCAGTGATGGGGCCATTTGGGCCGGGACGTATGGTGGAGTGAGCCGCTACCAGGACGGCCAATGGCAAACCTTCAGTGTGGAAAGCGGCGACCTGGGCAGCAATTCTGTGCAAGTTTTGTTTGAGGCCAGCGACGGGGCAATATGGGCCGGGACGTATGGTGGAGTGAGCCGCTACCGGGACGGCGAATGGCAAACCTTCAGCGAGGAGAGCGGCGACTTGGGCGGCGATTATGCGTATGATTTGTTTGAGACCAGCGATGAGGCCATTTGGGCCAGGACAGATGGTGGGGTGAGCCGCTACCAAGACGGCCAATGGCAAACATTCACTGACAAAGAATATAGAGCGCTCGATGTTCGACGCCGTAGTTCAGACGGTGCTTTACAACGCCAACTAACCGACCGTTACGGCTTCACCTGGACAGCTACTAATGATGGCCTTGTTCGCTCTCTTCCCAACCCTCGTCCCCCATGGGTCAAAGTTATCACTATCAACAATATTCCACTCACTACCACCGCCCATACCCTAGCTTATGATGACCGTATCCGCATTCTTGTTGATTTCAAGGGGGGCGATCTGACAACCCACCCCAAAGATCTGCAATATCTCTACAAGCTAGAAAATCCACCTATCTATGCTGATTGGCAGAAGGCCATTTACAACCGACCTGTCGTGCTCAATGAACTTAACCCTGGTCAATACACCTTCCTGATCAAAGCCATTGACGAAGACGGCAACGAATCTGAGCCAGCTATGCTAGATATTACAGTGGAAAACATCACGGTGGCTGGTCTGCTTGAACTACGCTACACCATCCCTGGCCTGGGAACGTTTACTTTACCCCAATTGCTCAGCGGTGGAATGGGGCTGGCCGTCTTGCTAGCCATGGGTGGCTTTGCGATAGCTTCGTGGCGCAGGCAGCAGGCAAAGAGGCGTCCACGTCCTCTCCCCAAAGAGTACTTTAACCCTTATGTTGTCGGCAAGCCCGTCACCGGGCGCAATTTCGTGGGCCGCGCGGACATTTTCGCCGATCTTTTCACGGCCCTGAAGGGAGACAACCACCTGATCATCGAGGGGGAGCGGCGCATTGGCAAGACCTCACTTCTCTACGAATTGGCCGAAGCGCTGCGTCAAGATGGGGATTACTGCTTCATCCCGGCCTACGTTCAATTGCAACGGGTGACCGAAGAGAAGCTATTCTACGCCATCATGCGGGAAATCGCCAGGGAGAGCCGCCGCCGCTGTGAGCAGTTGCCTTCTCTCCGGTGCGAAGCTCCTTACGACGATTATGACACCTTTGAGGCCGAAGATGACCTGCTTACCATCATCGAAGCCCTTAAAGAAATCACCGACTTGTCCCTTCGCGTGGTGATTTTGCTGGACGAGGGAGACAGGCTGCGTGACTTTACAGAAGAGACGCACAGCCATTTGCGGGGCTGGATGGGCGCAGACATCCAAAAAGATGTACTGATCCTGGTCTGGTGTGGCGTTTCATTCGATAGGGCCTGGCATCAAAGGACCAGCCCCTGGTATAATCAATTCAGGAGTGCCATTGAGCTCCTTCCCCTTTCAGCCCAAGAGGCCAGGACGCTGATCACCCGCCCTGTCGAAGGTTCTTACGAATATGAGGAAAAAGCCATCGAACGCATCCTCACGTTGAGCCAACGAAAACCTTTTATCATCCAAATTATCTGTCACGAGTGCGTCAAGCGGCTCTGGCAAGAACAGTCAGGGGCGACCATCACCTGGGCGGATGTGGATGCCGTCTGGCCCCTGGTTCAGCGTAGCCTGGAAAGTGACGAGCAGGCAGAGGCCCCCAGTGAAGAGAGCACATCCCCTTCTCTGACCTATCCAATCACTGCGCCTGCCGAACAGATTGCCGAAGAAACAGCCCTGTACAACGCCCAACCAAAGGAAACGCCGGATGACCCTTAAAAACCCTTATAGACCCGGCCGATATGTGGCCGGTCCGCAATTTTACGGTCGGCAGGACATCCTTCACACACTGGAGCACGACGATTATCGCGGCGCTTACATCATCGGCACGCGGCAAATGGGTAAAACCTCTCTGCTGCGTGAAATGGAGCGCCGGCTGCCGGCCTTTTACGTGGATGTCAGTTATATGGGGCACGACCTGCCTCGGTGGGCCAAGCACTTGCAACGTAGCATCGGCAGAAAGCAGCCCACTTACGTCTGGCTGCCCGACACAACGACGCCCGCTGCCTCAGATTTCTTTGATCTGTTGGAGCAGGTTGCTCATGCCGCCGAGGAGAACCAACAAAAAGCTTGGTTGCTTCTCGATGAGGCAGAAGATTTAATGGGCATGGAGGAAGCTCATCCCGGTTTTCTGGCCAGATTGCGGGGTGCCACAGAGATGCTACCCGCTTTGCGCCTGACGCTGGCTGGCTATCGCTCTTTGTTGGAATTGCGTCAGGCCATACCGCCTCATTATCTTTCACCATTGCTTGGCGGTTTTATCTCTTTTGTCCTGCCGCCTCTGTCAGCAGCGGAAACCACTGCTCTGATCTGCCAGGAGAAGATGCCGCCCGGCGTCCAGGTTGAGGAAGCTGTCGTCAACAGGATTTTGATTGAGGCTGACGGCCATCCTTTCTTGCTGCAAAGATTGTGCAACTCTCTCTGGCAAGAGGGCATGCTGCAACCGCCAGACGAAACCATTCTGTATCGAATCAGCGCTGATGCAGAGAATGTCTTCCCTGCCGACTTTGAACTGTTGTCCGGTGTGGAACAACAAGTTTTGCTGGGTCTGTGCCAACAAAAAGAATCCACCTTTGCTGAAATAGAAACCACCCTCAGGGACAAAAGCTATCATCTTTCTAAATCCTTGCAAGATTTGGTGGATCTGGGTTTCCTCTATCGAACCTCAACCGGCTATGCCATCAGTAGCCAGGTGCTGGGCAGGTGGCTTGCCTCGCTAAAAGACTCTGGAGAAATGCCCGCCCCTATCTCTGATCCTGTAGTCATCGAGCTTCATTCTGTTGATGAGCAGGAAAAGCAGCTTGAAGAGTTGCTGGAAATTCATAGAGATAACCTGCACCATTATGAAAAAATCAAAGCCCAGTATGGCTTTGACGTGCGGTTACACGTAATCAACGGCCTTGAATATGAGAAAGAGGCCATTCAGAAGTTACAGCAAGACCTTGAGAGTTTAAGACAAAGAAGAAAGGAGGAACAAAAGTAGCAACCTGTCGTATGCAAGTTTAAAACAGACAGGTGGCAGCCCCTGCGTCCACGGGGGACTGCCACCTGTCTGTTTTTTTTCAGACGAGCAGCCGTCACAGGTTGCCCGGCTCACCGGCATGGCCGGGAAAACTACTGCTTGCGCCCGTACTCGTGCTGCAGCGCCGCCTGGGCCGCCGCCAGCCGGGCGATGGGCACGCGGAACGGCGAGCAGGAGACATAGTTGAGCCCGATGATATGGCAAAACTCGACGCTGCTGGGCTCGCCCCCGTGTTCTCCGCAGATGCCGACTTCCAACTCCGGCTTGGTAGTGCGGCCTTTCTCCACACACATCTTCATCAGCACGCCCACACCGTCCCGGTCCAGTATTTCGAAGGGATTGTGGGGCAAGATCTTGCGCTCCACATAGTCCAGCAGGAACTTGCCTTCAGCGTCGTCTCTCGAAATTCCATACGTCATCTGGGTCAGGTCGTTCGTGCCAAACGAGAAAAAGTCAGCATATCTGGCGACCTCGTCGGCAGTGATGGCTGCCCTTGGGATCTCGATCATGGTACCGATCTTGTGGTCCACCTCGATGCCCTTCTCGGCCATCACATCTTTGGCCACTTTCTCCAGTTTATCCCGTTCGATGCGCAGCTCGTTCACGTCGGCCGTCAGGGGGATCATGATCTCCGGGTGCACGTCCACGCCTTCTTGGGCCACGTTGCAGGCCGCCTCCAAGATGGCCCGCGTCTGCATCTCGGTCAGGCCCGGGTACATCAGCCCGGCGCGGCAGCCACGCAACCCCAGCATCGGGTTGACCTCCCACATGGCGTTGACCACCTGGAGCATTTTCTCCTTTTCAGCCAACTCCTCTGGGTTTTCGCCAGTGCAGCGCAGGCGGGTGACTTCCTCAATCAACTCCTCACGCGGGGGCAAAAACTCGTGCATGGGCGGGTCAATCAGCCGGACGATGACCGGACAACCGTCCATGGCCCGGAAGATGCCCTCAAAGTCCTCGCGCTGGAAGGGGAGCAGTTGATCCAGCAGCTTCTGGCCCTCGTCCTCGTCCTCGGACATGATGAACTTGACGACGATAGGCCGCCGTTCCTCCTCGAAGAACATGTGCTCGGTGCGGCACAGCCCGATGCCCTCAGCCCCGAGGGCGCGCGCGCGGGCGGCGTCCTGAGGGTTATCGGCGTTGGTCCACACTCCCAGCCGCCTGACTTCGTCGGCCCACTCTAACAGAGTGACCAGATCGTGCTCTTCTTCAAAGCTGGCCTCAATGGTGGCGATGGAACCCTCGAACACCTCACCGGTAGCACCGTTGAGGGAGATGTAATCTCCCTCTTTGATTTCCTTGCCATTGACGCTGAACTTGCGGGCATCCAGGTTGATCCTGATAGCCTCACAGCCAGCCACGCAGGGCTTGCCCCAGCCCCGGGCCACCACTGCCGCATGGGAGGTCATCCCCCCGTGCTGGGTCAGGATGCCCTGGGCCTGGACCATGCCATGCACGTCGTCGGGGTTGGTCTCCGGACGGACCAGGATGACCGCCTCACCAGCCTTGCCCCGCTCTTCGGCTGTGTCGGCGTCAAAGATGGCCATGCCTGAGGCCGCCCCGGGCGAGGCGTTGAGCCCCACGGCCAGCAGCTTGCCCGCCTCCTTGGCTCTCTGTATCGCTTCCGGGTCGAATCGGGGATGCAGAAACTGGTCAACTTGCTCGGGGGTCACTCGCATCAGGGCTTCTTCCTTGGTGATCAGACCCTCGTTGAGCATGTCTACGGCGACCTTGACCGCTGACGCCGCAGTGCGCTTGCCAGTGCGAGTCTGGAGCATCCACAGCTTGTTCCGCTCGACGGTAAACTCTACGTCCTGCACGTCGCGGTAGTGCTTTTCCAGGAGTTGGGAGATGTCCCGGAACTGCTGATAAACCTCTAGCCACTCTTTCTCCATGTCGGCGATGGGATGCGGCGTGCGGATGCCAGCCACCACGTCCTCGCCCTGAGCGTTGGGCAGGTACTCGCCGTACAGCTTTTTCTCGCCGGTGGACGGGTTGCGAGTGAAGGCCACGCCGGAGCCGCTATCCTCGCCCATGTTGCCAAAGACCACGGTCTGCACGTTGACGCCGGTGCCCCAATCGTGAGCCAGCCCCTCGGCGTTGCGATAAGACGTGGCCGGTGCGCCGAACCAGGAGCCAAAGACGGCGGCGATGGCCTGGCGCATCTGCTCGTAGGGGGCGTCGGGAAAGTCCTCGCCCAGCTCTTTCTTGTAGAGCGCCTTAAAGTCTTTGACTACGTCTTTGAGCATGTCGGTGCTCAGGTCGGTGTCCTTGCCGCCTTTTGTTTTGGCTTTGTACTCGTCCAGGATGGCTTCGAACTTGTGACGGTCCACCTCCTTGACGATGTCGCCGAACATCTGCACCAGGCGGCGGTAGGCGTCCCAGGCGAAGCGCTCGTTGCCGGTCAACTCGACCATGCCCTTGAGCGTCTCGGCATTCAGGCCGATGTTGAGCACGGTGTCCATCATACCCGGCATGGAAACCCGCGCTCCCGAACGACAGGAGACCAGCAGCGGATTGGCGGGGTCGCCGAACTTTTTGCCCGTCTGCTCCTCCACCGTCTTCATCGCCTCCAGCACCTGCTCCCACATCCCTTCAGGGAACTGCTTGCCCGCATCAAAATAAGCGTTGCAGGCCTCGGTGGTGATGGTAAACCCTGGGGGCACCGGCAGTCCGGCGTTGGTCATCTCGGCCAGGCCAGCCCCCTTGCCGCCCAGGAGGTCGCGCATGTCCTTGTTGCCTTCACTGAATAGATAGACCCACTTTTTCGTCATTGGTATAGAAACCTCCTTAGAATTGGTTTATGAGTGCGCTGGCTGTGGATACAGCCTGGCATCTATTATAAAGGCATTGCCTGTTTTTGGCAAGAATCAGAAGCCCTCTACTCTCGTCAAATCAACGATTCCTTCGGTCAGCCTGGCGATGTGCTGTAAAAGCGCCAGCCGATTCTCTCGCAGAGCCTTGTCCTCAGTCATGACCAGTACTTCGTCGAAGAAGGTGTTGATGGGCTCGATCATGGGCTGGAAGGCAGTGAACAGTTTGTCAACGGTGCTTTGCTGACTGATCTGCACCTGTCCAGTCTGATAGGCCTCATATAGCCGCCTCGTCGCCGGCTCGACGAACCTGTCGGGGTGGAGCGGGAAGATCTCTGCGTACTCACGTACAATGCGCACGCAGCGGGCGTAGGCGTTGAGGATGTCCATCCAGTCATCGCGCTCGATCCAGGATGCGAAGGCTCTCACCGTTTCAGCAGCCAGGCAAGGGTCGTGACCTCGCTCGGTCAGGACGGCGGCCACTGCGTCGTAACGATAGCCCTGCTCCCGCAACACGCCCTCCAGCCGGCCGATGATAAAGCCCAACACTTGCCCTAAGGTGCCCTCAGGCACCTCCACCGGCAACAGTTCGGCGGCTGCCTTTAACCCTTCTCGCAGGTCACAGGACAGTTCGGCGGCTATGAGGTTGTTGACTATTCCCAGGGCGTCACGGCGAAGGTGGTAGGGGTCAGCCGAGCCGGTGGGAGCCAGGCCTACGGCGAAGAGGCCCACCAGACTGTCCAGCCGGTTGGCCAATCCGACCGTGAGGCCAGGCCGCGTCTCAGGTAAAATGTCTCCGGCGAAGCGAGGCAGATAATGCTCAAAGATGGCGCGCGCTACACCGTCGGACTCTCCCGACTTACGGGCGTACTCTTGTCCCATCACGCCCTGCAAACTGGTGAACTCGACCACCATCTGGGTGGCCAGGTCGGCCTTGCACAGATGGGCAGCCCGGGTCGCCGTGGCGATCTGTGTCTCCGACAGCCCTAACATCTGGCCCAGACAGGGCACCAACTGCTCTAGTCGCTGCGATTTGTCCCGCATCGAACCCAGCTTCTCCTGGAAAGTCAGGGTGTCCAGTCGAGGCAGAAATTCTTCCAGTTTCTTGCTAATGTCACCCTTGTAGAAGAAATGGGCGTCGGCGTAGCGAGCGCGAAGCACCTCTTCGTAGCCTTGGCTCACGATGTCCAGGTGCTGGTCATCTCCGTTGCGCACAGCGATGAAGTAAGGCAGCAAGTCAACGGGTGCTGAGTCACTGACCACCGGAAAATAACGCTGATGCTTCTTCATCACCGTGATCAGCACATCCCTGGGCAAGGACAGATACCTCTCCTCGAAAGCGCCGCGCACGGCGGTGGGCTGCTCCACAAGGTTGGTCACCTCTTCGAGGAGTGCCGGGTCAGCAGGGATTCGTCCACCCACCTCGGCCGCCAGTTGCTTGATCTGCTGCTCGATGCTGACCCGGCGTTCGCCGGCATCCACGACGATGGAATTGGCAGCCATCGCGTCAAAATAGTTGCTCGCGTTCTGGATGTTCAGCTCAGGAGAACCCAGCGGCCGCAACCCGCGCGAGGTAGACCCGCTTTGAACACCAGCGTACTCGAAGGGAATCACCTGATCGCCCAGGAGAGCCACCAGCCAGCGGATGGGGCGAGAGAAAGCCACCCCCGACTCATTCCAGCGCATGGTCATGTTAAAGCGCAAGACGGAGATCAATTGGGGTAGCAGCACGGCCAGGACTTCTGGTGCGGGTCTGCCCTCCTCTACTTTGGTCACCACGACGTACTGCCCGCCGTCCATCTCCCGCACTTCCAGATCGTCAAAGCTAACGCTCTGCCCTCTGGCAAAGCCCAGGGCTGCTTTGGTTGGTTTGCCCTCGGCATCGTAGGCCACTTTGGCCGGCGGGCCCTTGACCAGCTCCTCCCGGTCCTGTTGTTTGGGAGCCAAGCTCTCAACATAGACGACCAGCCGCCGTGGGGCGCCCGTCACGCGCACCTGGCCATGCACCAGTCGCGCTTCGGCCAGGAGCTTTGGTGTTTGCTCTCCGAGTTGCTCGATGGCCGAGGTCAAATCTCCAGCAGGTAATTCCTCAGTCCCAATTTCCAGCAAGAGCGGCAACGAGTCAACGGGTTCTGAGCCAATAAGGTGGATCATGCTTTGTTGACCTGTTGACCCATTGACCCCTTGCCTCGCTGCATCTTTCACTACCCACGACCGTTTCAGCCCTGGGTAGCCCATCTCTTCCCGTTGGGCCACATAGGCCTGCGCGACCTCCCGCGACAGGTCGCGCATACGGACAAAGTAGTGAGCCCGCTCGGTGACACCAATCGCCCCCCGCGTGTCCAGCACGTTGAAGGTATGGGAGCAGCGGAGGACATAGTCGTGGGCTGGGATGACCAGGCCACGGGCCAGAGCATTGCGGGCCTCGGCCTCATATATGCCGAAGAGCTGGGTCAGGGCCTCCACGTCCGCCTGCTCAAAGGCGTAGACACAATGCTCGACCTCCGAGGCCAGCAGGACGTCACCGTAGCTAAGCCCCGCACCCCAGTCAACGTCCCACACGTTGCGTACACCTTGCAGGAACATGACGATGCGCTCCAGGCCATAGGTCAGCTCCACCGAAACCGGGGCGATAGGGAAACCGCCAGCCTGCTGGAAATAGGTGTATTGGCTGATCTCCAGCCCGTCCAGCCAGACCTCCCAGCCCAGGCCCCAGGCTCCCAGGGCTGGGCTCTCCCAGTTGTCCTCGACGAAGCGGATGTCATGCTGGCGGGGGTTGATGCCCAGGGCTTCCAAACTCTTGAGGTAAAGCTCCTGGGGATTGCCGGGG
>SOHZ01000669.1 GCA_004377365.1 Anaerolineales bacterium
CCGTAGCCTTTTCCTTCTCCTCTTTGAGCTTGCGCTTCTCAGCGGCGCTCAGATAATCCGCTGCTTCTGCATCTATGTCGTAGGGTGCTGGGCGGTAGGCGTGATGGGCTTCGTCGTTGAGTACCAGGATGTTCTTCTTGCTGCCCAGGTCGCGCAACACCCGGTTGGCAAATGCCTTGTCGCTCTCTTCTCCGCGCTGGATCACACTGCGCCTGCGGCTGTCGTCTTCCGGGGCCAGCGCATGCCAGTTGGTGATATAGATGCGCCCTTGTCCTAATGTGTCAAGTAGACTGCGCGGCATCAGATCGAACGCCTCGTAATAGTTCCCACGGGCGCCGGGGATGAGCGCACGCTCCGGTTCTTCTGATGCGGAGCGATTCTCGCTCGGCTGAGCGACTACGCCGCCCAGCCGCTCTCGCACCGTCAGGTTGGGGCAGACTGCCAGGACGGCGTCCGAAAAGCGGCGATCCTGTGGATTGTGCACTTTGTTCAGCACCGACCAGGCGATGAGCATGGTCATCACGACCGTCTTGCCACTACCGGTTGCCATCTTTAGGCCGTAGCGAGTCAACGGCTTATATCCCTTGACCAGGCTAGCCTCATCGAGGGGTTGGTCTTTGGGCACCCGCAGCCCGCGCCGCTGCGCAGCGTGAATCTCGGTCAGCCAGATGACGGTCTCAGCCGCCTCGCGCTGACAAAAGAACAGCTTGCGCTCCCGCTCCGGGCGGCTCCAGTAGGCCAGCAGTTGCCGCGTGATGGGCGTGGCCCCAGGGTAACCCGCCTTGCGCCACTCGCCGACGCGATGCCGGATGGTGTTGACCAGTTCCAACTGCACGAACTGCTCTTCGGCCAGGAAAGACAGTTGTCGCTCATCGGGGCGGCGGCGGGCGCGGAAGTAGTAGCCCGCCGGGCGGCGGCCCTCCATCACCACCGGCTGGCCCGACTCCCGCTCGTAGATCCAGTAGCGGGTGGGCTCCTCAAAGGGGTCATTGAGGATAGGTTGGTCAACGGCCAGGTTCATGATTTTATCCCAACATTCGTTGTGTATTATCCACTTTCAGGTGGAAGGGTGTCTTTCCCTCTCCAAACTGTCCAGAAAAGAGTTCATAGCGCGGGCTAGCTTCTTGGCACGTACGTCGAGGAAACGCTGATATTCGTCCAGAGTCCAGAGCTTCGAATCTGCTGGTACCAGTTGCTCCTTCAGCCTTTGGGCTGGCACTCCGTACTTTTCCAGGTATTCTGCTGGCAGTTTCGAGCGGAAGGCCCTATTAGCCCGTTCGTTTAGAACAACAATGTTAGCCAACGAATTGATGCGTTCATCTTCCAGCGAAGGCTGTACTTTACGAAGTCGAGCCCGCGGGATAAAGTGATGCCATTCAGGCTTGAAACCCTGATTTAGCTCGTTGCTACTTCGATCATAGCCAATGCGATTGCTGTAGATCCAGTCCCGTGCATCTCGGTGAAAGATTGTCAGGTACAGGGCAAGTCTCAAGAACCGCTCACGGTTGTAGGGTAGCAGCAATTCTTCTGCATCAACCCTGGGTTGCACCCTCAGGCGTTCCAAAAGTTCACCAAGTGCTGCATTGAAGTCCGTAGAATCCCTAATAGCAGCAAGGTCTTGGTCTAGTATCGTGACCGAGGAACCGCTGTATCGGCCATCACGTGAGGCGAGCAAGAACCAATAGAACGCCCTTGATAGCTTTGTGTTGTCTCCTTCGCAGAAGGCATGGTCCAGGGCAAACAGCGGGATAAGGGCATTCCGCGATGGCAACAGTTCTGAAGACAAGACACCCTGCTCGTGTAGAAACTGTACCACATTCGCCACCGACGTTTTGGTCTCACGCCACCCTCTGTCAAACTCTGGCGACGGCCTCCAGGCATCGCGGGGGATGTCACGTAAACGAGCTCGTCGCCTCCAAATGCTCACAAAGGCTCTAATGATCAATGTGGGATCGACCGAAAAACCCTTCTCCTCAAGATCCTCAACGAATGGCAAAAATTGCCCGCGTACCCATCCCTCCTGCCGTGCTGCAATAAGGGCAAGCACAGTGTCAGCCTCCTTAACCCTGGTACCAGCGCGGTTTAAGCGAGTGAAAATCTCAGCCACGTCCTCAAGATCGTGCCCGACGGTTACGGTCACAATCTCACGATGGAGGATACGCCGCACCGAAGCAACCCTGGCATGGATATCATCGGCGGCCGCATCATCACGTCGGTCCTTGCCCATCTGCTCCAGAAGTTGCCGAGCGTAGGCCATTGGGATTTCCTTGTCAGGCTCTTCCTTCGTCAGAATCTCACGAACTGATACCCACTCTGGCGACGCCCTGCGTGCCGGGTTGGGCAAAGCAAACTTTAGATCGGAAGGGTCGGACGCAAGATCAACTAGTACATCACACTTGTCGAAGAGTTCATTCCATTCCCGGGGTTCTTGTGTCTCAAACCAAGAGGGCTTCTTGCCTAAGATGAGGCAAAAAGCAGTGCAACGTTGTTGCCCATCTACAATCCACCGCCGATTCCGCACGGCACTTTTGAAAGTACGGGGCTGATCGTATTTATCATCACTCCAGAACAGCATGGTGCCCACCGGATAGTCTCGCCACAGCGAGTCAACCAGATCTCGGATCTGTCCAGGATTCCATTTAAAGCCACGCTGAAACTCTGGAATATCCAGCCGACCAGAAACAGCGTAGTCCACAATCTCATGAGGTTTCATCACAGTGTGTGCCATTGATTCGCTCCTATTGTTTACTTTGCAAACCTGGAGAGAGAAATGACCTGCATTACCTCAACCGCTGGTCGCCGGGAACCATGCCCGCAAAGTCTCGCGCAGGCGCACAAAGGCTGCATCCTGGCAGGCAGCCAGCCCGACGCGCCGTGTCAGCCTCATAAACAAGGCGGACGAGCGACGTTTGCGAGTGCGGTACAGCACATCCTCCAGCAGTTCTTTGGGGTGCGCGGGTTTCGCCGCGCCCGACGACCAGTAGCCCTCCCGTTCCGCCAACTCTCTGATCTGCTCCCACGTCATACCCAACTCTGTTGGCACGTGAGGCGAGTTTGCCCAGACCCACGCTTCTAACTCTGGGTCGAGCGCGATGACTGCACTTCGGCCCCGCCAGCCGCGTTGGTCCAGGTCCGCCTGGATGGTCTGTTCGATCTCCGCCGAGTCGCCGGGGCTACCCTCCCAGGCAACGTCAAGCAACACCAGCGCATAGCGATACTGATGGGTGAATGCCCCCAGGAACGTGCCAGCTTGGCGGTATACGCCAGGGTCGTGATTGGAGTGGCGAAAGATGTCGAACGTCACCGGCCCCAGTTCGAGGGAGTGTCGTCGTTCCTCCAGCAGGGTCTGGATAGTCTTTTCCTGC
Organism: Anaerolineales bacterium; assembly: GCA_004377365.1. Classification (GTDB taxonomy): domain Bacteria; phylum Chloroflexota; class Anaerolineae; order E26-bin7; family E26-bin7; genus E26-bin7. Next base: position 3,366 of record SOHZ01000669.1, read on the forward strand.
TGGATGTCGGCTACCAGGATCACCAAGTCTTTCATCCCAGCACCCCTGAGGCATAGAGCGTGCCCAGATCAGTCTCGCCCTTCCAGTCGCGCAGGCGAGGGTGGTCGTGGCCGTTCACCACGTCCACGGCCCCAGAAGGGTTCCTGGCAAAGCAAAGGATTTGTTCCCGGCTGGCCAGCCCCAGGATCAGAGGTGAGTGAGTGGCTATGAGCACCTGCCCATCGTACACCGAGGAAAGTGACTGGAACACAGCCTCAATCGCCCGCGGGTGGACGCCGTTCTCTGGCTCCTCGATCAGATAGATGCCTTCGTGTTCAGGCAAGTAAGCCAGTAGCGTCAGTGCCAGCAGGCGCAAGGTGCCATCAGAGAGAAGCCACGAGGGAACCGGCTCGCCGCCATCAGCATACTGCACAGCCAGGTACAAGTGCCGGTCTTCGGGACGTTCGACCACGTTGATTGTCTGGATGTCTGGCAGCACCGTGCGAATATGCTCTACCCAGGCCTGACAAACGTCTGAGTGCTGCCGTTTGAGATCCTGGACGACCAGGGGTAGGTTGGAGCCATCCACGCGGAAGGTGCGTGGTTCCGAGGGGCTGGACGGGCTGCGCATGGCAATGCTGTTCAAGGCCAGGATATGGACGCCTTCTATCAACAAATCGCGCACCCATATTGCTACTGCAAAGCGGTCCGGGTCCTGCGGCAGGCCGGCCAGGGCCGCCTTGCGCGGCCCGATGCGAAACAACGTGTTCCACTTGCTAGTTTCAGATTGAAAGTAGTCATTGCCCGATTCCGGCACTTTGTTGACCACTTTGCGCCAACCCGCTGGGGTTTTCTTCCTGCCCGGTGCGGTGAACAGGGTATCGGGCGCAGCCGGTTCGGTGGGGAAAAGCTCCAACTGCGGGTGAGCCGCCGGTGCCTTCCCTCCCGCTGCGGCGCAGAGCCACAGCGTTTCCCCGACAATCGCCAGCTCTCCGTTCTGCTCGTTTTTGCCCAATGCCACTTCGTAGCGTACCCGTTCATAGTTGCCGCTGCCCGGTCGCCGCAGCTTTTGAGGAATACGTAGCTCTACAGCCAGCTCAAAACGATCGGCGCTTTGGTTGAAAATGAGCTCGTCCACAGTGGTCGCCCGGCCACGCGGGTGGCGTGGATTGCGGAGAATGGCCTCGTCCAGGCCGTCATGCACAAAGTCGCCCAGCAAAGCGACCACGTCCAGAAAGGAGCTCTTGCCCGAAGCGTTAGGACCGACCAACACCTGGAATCGCTCCAGCGGTTGATTCACGTACCTCAGACACCGGTAGTTGAGCGCCTCAATCCGGCTAATCATACTGCGCCTCTCTTTCCTCCAAGTTTAACACCCGCATTACCTCATTCCCCCGCTGGTCAATCACCTTCACCGCCAGCTTGCCATGCTTCCCCGCCTTGAAAGGCAGCGACACGCGCCCGGTCAACTGCTCGAACCGCTCCTTATCCAGCGTGCCCCTGAGCGCCCGCTCCAGTTTTTTCCAGGCACTCCTGTTGGGGAAGAAAGCCTGGCAGATGGCGAACGTCCGCCCGTCATAGTCCGTATCCAGGAACCAGGCCGCGATCTGACCTGCGTGGGCCGAGTGCACGTCGCCCGTCAGCGGGTCATAGACATCCACGCCGTGTAACTCGACGATGAACTCGTCGCCGTCCTGCTTGAGGGTGACATCCGGCTCGCCAAAGACGGTGAAAAGTTGGCTGCTGGCGGTGGTCTTGAGCAGGCTCCCCCCGGCCGCGTCGGTCATGATCACGTCGGGGCGGATGTGGGCCAGGAAGGCTTTGACGTGCGGGTGGACGTTGGCCTCAATGGCGGCCTGCGCCGGGGCCTCAAAGGCAAAGCCGCAAAAGACGACGGCGTCAAAGCCACCCAGGTAGGCCTCCCGCAGCCCCTGTTCCACCTGTTACACGCTGACCGCGCCATGCTGCGGGCCAAAGGAAACTGCTACACGCTTGATCTCCGATTCGTCGTTGGCCGGGATCCCCTCAGCGTGGAGGACACCACCGCTGCGGGCGGTGAGGCTGGTGAAGGTCATGCGCTTGTTGCCGGGGAAGGTGACACCGTCCTGTCGCAACAGGTCAATCAGCAGGGGAATGTGGGCAGCGGCTGAGACTTCCGAAGTCTCCAAGACTTCGGAAGTCTGTGGTTCCCCACCGATGGGCGTCTCCGGCATCAACGCAGCGCTGGCCGGTGGAATGGCCTCGACGGTGAACGGCCCACTGACCCGCACCACGTTGCGCTCGACCTGCGGCTGGTCGTACAGCGTCTCCTGCGGCGCGTCTTCTGCGATGATGGTATCTATGCGCTGCTGCTTTTCCTGCCACAGCCGCCAATATTCGGCGTGCCCGTCTTTGGCTTCCTGCGGCCAATCATCGGGGGCCTCGATGGGGAGCTCCCATTCCTGTAGGGGCGGTCGGCCGGTCGCCCCTACAAGGGCCTTGTTCAGCGCAGCGACGGCCTGCTCCAGTTCGGGTTCGTCTTCTTCGATTACTAGGTCCAGGCGGGTGTTCTGGACGATGGACCTGAGGGTGATATGGGGCGCGGTCTTGCAGATGAAGCCGCCGCGCACACCCATCTCCTTGTCGTAGAGGCGGTAGTAGGGGAAGGTGGCGGTAAGCAGCCGCTGGCGGGCCAGGGCCAATGCCACGCGGGAGGTATCGCAGGTGATCCAACGCCGGCCCCACTGCTCGGCTACGTAGGCTGTGGTGCCGCTGCCGCAGGTAGGGTCAAACACCAGGTCACCAGGATCGGTGGTCATCAGAATACAGCGTTCGATGACTTTGGTGGCAGTTTGGACAACATAGAGCTTCGTTTCAGATTTGAAGAATCCGCTGATCTTAGTATCGGTCCACAACCCCGCTAGTGCCGTGTATGGGTAATCGTCAATGTACCGCTTGTATAACAAGGTTTTAGAGCTGTATCCTAGACGGCCCGCGTGACTCAGCCTTTCCAATCCTTCGGTATTAGTTTTCCATCCACCCGCCCTCGGTGTGAAAACTCGACCTTTAAAGCTAAATGGTCTTTGCGTGCTCTCACTGCCACTTTGAGATACCATGTCCCCATACGAGAAAATCTTTGCACACTCAGGTATAAGATTTGGATTCCTTATCTCCTTGGCGCGCATATTGCGCACTTCACCACCTGGTAATTCGATCTTCTGGTAGGTCTTTTGGATTGCTTCAAAGCGGTCTCTTTCTACAAACAATTGCCTATACTTCATCTGTTGTTTGTCTTTTGCATACCAGAGCAAATAATCGTTTACACTTGCCAAGAGTGCACTTGTCTGGCTGGTGGTTTTAACAAAAGTAATGACGCCACAGAAATTCTCTGCACCAAACACCTCATCAATCAAGCAACGTACATAATGCAGGTTCTCGTCGCCGATCTGCACAAAGATGCTGCCGCTGTCGGTCAGCAGCTCTCGGCATAGGCGCAACCTGTCGCGCAGATAGGTCAGGTAGGAGTGCACCCCCAGCGTCCAGGTATCGCGGTAAGCCTTGATCTGCTCCGGCTCGCGGGTCAGGTGGTCGTCGCCGTCCTTCACGTCGCGGCGGTCAATGCGCGGCTGAAAGTTGCTGGAGAACTTGACGCCGTAGGGCGGGTCCACGTAGATCATCTGTACCTTGCCAGCCATCAATTCGCGCCGCAGCAGCGAGTTCATCACCAGCAGGCTGTCGCCCAGGATGAGGCGGTTGGCCCAATCCACGTCGTGCTGGTAGAACTGGACGGCCTCAGCCAGCGGCAGGTCGGGGTCGGCAAAAAGGGCCAGTTGCTTGGGCTGGGGTCGCTGCACGGCCTGCACAATGGCCTGCGTGCTGACCCGCTCGTGGATGTGCAGCGAGACGGTGTCCACGTCCACGCCGGTCGCGTCCTCCACCTCGATGCCCTGCAATCCGGGCTTGTTGGCCCAGACCAGTTGTGGGCTCAGGTGCGGGTCGTAGGCGTAGTGCTCTTGCGGCGTCTCGCGCACTACCTCGTACTGCACCATGCCCACCGGTGGGTTGTTCTTGCGCGTCGCGTCGTGCCGATAGTCCTCAATCTCGGTAGGTTTCCGCTTGCGTTTAGCCATAGGTCATACTCCGTTTCTCTACGGGCAACATCTCGTTGCGTTTACCCCATCCGCTTGTGGCCGCAGCCGATGACGTCTGCTCCCAAGCGCAGCGCTTCCACGATGCTGGTGCCGCCGCCCATCATCGGATCCAGCACCACCTTGCCCTTCCCCACTTGAGCGTCTTTCAGGTAAAGGTCCCAGATGCGCTCCTCTTCGCTCTTTTCAAAGGTTAGCAGATCGGCGCCCACTTCAGCTTCGGCTTGCTCCAGCCTCGCCTCATCTGTGAGGGCGTAGAGGGCGATGGTACGGAAGACGCTGCCCAGCCGCCGCGCCCACCACTTGTGCATGGTGTAGATGGGGCGGTAGTAGCGCTTAGCGTGGGCCTCGCGCTCGGCGATACGGTTCACCTCGCTGATGGGAAACTTGCGCTCGATGGGTTTTTGGTCTGGCACAGCGCCTCCTTGACGAAGGTCAAAAAATCTGCTGCAATGTAAGCGAATGATGGATCGGAAGTATCCGGTCGCAAGGGGAGAGTCTGCGGGCTCTCCCCTTATTTGTGTCTTCTCCCAGAGAGTACCACAGAGAGAGGAATACCCGATTCAACGCCGCTGCGCATTTTCCATTTGCAGCAGCGACTCTTCGAATTCCAGGGTCAACTCGCTGCCATCCTCCAATACCAGAACGTGTGGCTCCCGCACGATCAGTGGGCTTTCGGGGGGCGTTTCCAGAGTGATCTGGCCGTCAATCAGGCGTACGCGCACCAGGAGTTGCTGTTTGCGACGCTCAATTTCAGCCCAGGTCTCCAGCATTGTGTCCAGAGGTAACGCACCATCCCACTGTGCGGATTGCTCAATGTACCGGTCAATCAATTGGTCGAACTCCTCGTTGGTCAGATTGTTAAGCGTCTGAGTCATCTTGGACCTCCCTCTGATAAATTCGCATCTTTTCTTTCCATATCTCGTAATCCACTACGATCACTGTTTGAGTCCCGATCTGGACTGAACCAGGCTGGGGTAGCACTTGCTCAAGGGTGTCCAGCGTAGTCTGCGATGTCTCGCCATCAATCTTTTGCCACATAGCCGGCCTCAAGAAAACCACCAGGGTTCGTACTCGGCTCGTCGGCAGCCAGGCGCGGGTGATGTAGAAATCAATGTCTGGGTCAGGATGGCGTTGCTGAGCCAGAAAATAGGTGCTGGTTTTCACATCGCCCCGGAAAGAAGCTACGACCAAGTCAACAGGAGACAGACGCTTGGTCCGTACCCGCAAGTTGTGAGATTTGAAATCCAGATGAGAGGCAGTCAAGTCCTGGAGGATCTCAATTTCAAACGCGTAACCACGTGCAAATTGTTGCCACCAGTAGAGCAGATAGCCCACCAGCAACCGGCTACCAGGAACGTTGGGCTCGAAGAATTCAGAAGTGCGCAACTCTTGAGTGATGCGGCGGGCAACGGCTGCCCACAAAGGCATACTGATTTGAGAGGGATTCTCGCTGTCAAGTAATGTGGCGATGTAGGCGTCAGCGTAACGCAGGTCTAGCAGTGAATGGTAGAGACTGGCAAAGGTACGTTGCTGACCGGGATGACGACTGACCATCGCTGTTCGCAGCAGATCCATCGCCTCAAAGAGGGTAGCCCAAATATGGGGAGGCAGGCTCTCTGGGGTGCTCAGGTATCGGTAAACCACCTGTCGGTGGCTTTCTGTAAACTTGAGGGGGATCGTGAAACGCAAGGTCATAGTTATAAGTGTTCACCCGCAGTTAAAACA
>SOHZ01000503.1 GCA_004377365.1 Anaerolineales bacterium
GGATTGAGCGGCTGCAAGCGATATGTGTACACCCAGTTGTATCCCGTCAGATTATTGCCGGCATCTCGCTCGATAACCTGGGAAAAGAGTTCTACAACTGGGTGGATATGTCACCCATTGGGCAATTTCGGAACTATGGCCCCATCTGGCTGTTGCTAAGCGCCCGCGAAGCGGCCCGGGCGAGCGGCGATCTGTGGGTGCCAAAGCTTCGCGGCCCGTTTGACCAGGTGCTGAACCAGGCTGTGCCTATCTCATTTATGGACCAAGGGCCGATGGTGGCAGCCGGTATTCCGGCGCTGGGTTTCGCCGGTTTGTACGATAGCGAATTCAGCGATCTGCATTGGGAAACCTATCACTCCCCGGACGACACCCTGGCCTACCAGTCCGCTGACACGCTTTACCAATCGGGGCGCATTGCCGAGGCTTTGCTGCGCGATCTGCTGGCGATGGATGAAATCCCCCAGGAGTCAGGTCCGTACCTGTATTTTGATGAAAGCCGCCAGGTGCTGCGCGGCGCGCCGCTATGGGCGATCTTTGTTGGGTTTGTGGGGCTGTTTTTTGTGGGCAGTTGCTTCAAAGGCGGGCCTCTCAACGTCAAGAAGCTGATAGCCTGGTGGGCGGGACTGCCCCATTACCTGGGCTTGTGGTTGCCGCTGGTTGCTGCCATTGTCCTGCTGTATGTGTTTGTGGCGGTTGGCTTGATGGACAAGTATCACCTCTACCCGGCAACCTCCAAAGATGAGCCGCTTTTCGAGCCGAGGTGGCCGGCGGTGATTCTGTTTGTGGTTGGGCTGGCTGTATTTCTGGGCCTGGGGCGCAAGTTGACAGGACGCTATGGGGCGCAGTTGGCCAAATTGTCGCCAGGCCAGATCAACAGTTTTGGACTCTTTGTGACCGGACTGGCTGGGCTTTACATCCTGGCGATCAATCCCTTCTCTCTGCTCTTCCTCGTGCCGACCCTGTTCTGGTTTCTTATCGGCGGGCGGCGTGGCCTTGGCAAGGCTTTCGATATGGTCTTGTCCGCCTTGGGCGGATTGGTTGTTTATGTGCTGTTCTACTTCTTTGGCTTTGGCATCCTGCGTAATGACTTTGCCGTTCTGTGGTACCTGATGATGATGTTCTCCATTAGGATGATCAGCTTTCCAACGGCGGTGGCCATTATGGCGATTGTGGCGGCCGGATTGTCAATGATCGTCAATCCGCCGCGAGGGGTGTAGGGATTGGTGAGTGTAGCTAGCTCATCAGGAAATTGGGGAACTATTTTCCGGCTTGCATCGTCTATAAGCTGGGATACCCCAATACTACTGAGGAGAATCAGAAAATGTTGAAAAAGTTCAAAGAGTTTACCGTGCGTGGGAACATTATCGCGGTGCTGTTGGCAGTTTTGGTCCTAGCGGCTGGCTGCGGGCGTTCTACAGAGATCAAGCTTGACGCCAACGACAACGGCCGCCAGATCGAGCTCGAGAAAGGCCAGGTCCTGGTCATCACGCTGGAGTCCAACCCGACCACTGGTTATAGGTGGGAGGTGGTTGAATTCGAGGAGCCTATCCTGCAACAGATGGGAGAAGCAGAGTTTAAACAGTCTGACCCACGGGAGCCTCCACCTCCAGGAACAGGGGGCTGGGAGACCTTCCGTTTCGAGGCCACGAGCGCAGGCCAGATGACTCTGAAATTGGTCTACCACCGCCCCTGGGAAGAGGGCGTGGACCCCCTGGAGACCTTCTCCGTCCAGGTGGTGGTACGCTGACCTGATGCGACACGACTAGCATCAAAGGGTATTTATCATGTCTAACGACCATCCTAGAATGGCAAGGGAGAACAATACTATTGAGGCTATGATAAGCATCTATTGTCATGGCCAGCATGGAAAGAAGGACGAGCTTTGCTTTGAGTGCAGAGAGCTTTTCAATTATGACAGGGAGCGCCTCAACAAATGTCCGTTCCAGGAGAATAAAACGACGTGCGCCAAGTGCCCTGTGCATTGTTACAGGCCCGTTATGAGGGAGAAGATCAGGGTCGTGATGCGGTACGCCGGTCCCCGCATGTTTTACCAGCATCCTATTTTGACGCTGTTTCATTTCATTGATGGCTTGAGAAAAGAGCCAGTTCGTCCTCAGCAGAAAGTCGGCAATTCTTAGGGAGCAGGCCATGGTCTGCTCAAGTAACGAGCTGTTCTGATCTACAGGGTGGCTTTTTGCTTTTGCCACTGGCTGACCCGTCTATGACGGCGCAGGCACGTTGAACGGATGCAAAGAGGGGGAGGAGAGGGATGAGACGAAACGCGCAAGGCCAATCCGGGTTCTGGGGCATCCGCATGCGGGGAGCAACCGTAGCGCTGTTGCTGGGTCTCTTGTTGCTGGCGGGGGTGGCCGTGCCTGCAAGGGCAGTGATCACCCAAGAGGGGCCGCAGGAATTGCTCCTGGATCCCGTCGCCGGCCGGCTGTACACCTATCTGGCTTATGATAATCGCATCCTGGCCATGGACGTGGTGAGCGGTCAATTGGTGAGCATCATCACCGACGTTGGTATTCCTGGCAACCGCTACGAGGGCACTGGCATCCAGACGCTGGCACTGGACGAGCAGGCTGGACGTCTCTTCGCTATCAACAGCGTGGCGCGGGGGCCGGAGGGACAGACCTGGATGCTGTTCGCCATTGACGCCGCCCAAGGCACGGTAGAGCAGCAGATTCCCCTGGGAGTGTCGCTCTCGCCACCGCGCCGCCAGTTGTTCGCCGATCCAACACACAGCAAGCTCTACGCCGTCGGCGAGG
>SOHZ01000625.1 GCA_004377365.1 Anaerolineales bacterium
AGACTGCTGGTTGCCAATCATCTATGCTGTCTCCCAGCAATTTCGGCTAACGTGTTATCTACGAAGTACTTCGGATATCATCCCTCTATTTACCCCACCACACCCTTTGCTGAGATTGTGCCGTTCGAGATTATGATAGCCAAATCTGGGCACAACAATTCACACTGGCGGCAAACAGTACAATCCTCTAGACGAGCAACCAGCACGGGGTGACGACCTTTCTGGAAGATGGTCTGGTCTATTTCTAGCACTTTACGTGGGCAGACGTCCACACAAATGTAGCAGCCCTTGCACCAGTTGGGATTTATCTCGATGTTTGGCATTTGCTCGTGCCCCTTCCTCTCCCGTTTCTGCTAATCTCAGTTCGATCTTTGCTTTTGCCGCAATGCTTTTTTGAACTCTTCTGTCAGAATTGGCACCACCTCGAAGAGGTCGCCCACGATGCCGTAATCGGCCACCCTGAAGATGGGAGCCTCGGGGTCCTTGTTGATGGCCACGATATACCTGGCGGTTTTCATCCCAGCTAAGTGCTGGACAGCCCCCGAGATGCCGCAGGCAATGTACAGCTCGGGGGTGACAGTTCTGCCGGTCTGCCCCACCTGATGGCTATGGTCTATCCAGCCCGCGTCCACAGCAGCCCGTGAGGCGCCCACTGCCCCTCCCAGGATTTCAGCCAGATCCTCCAAAAGGCAAAAGTTCTCAGGCCCTTTCAATCCCCGTCCACCGGAGACGATGATCTCGGCCTCGGCCAACCCCACCTGCTGCTGGCCAGACTCCTGAATTAGGTCAATAACTTGGGCCCGGATGTCACCGGTCTCCACCGCTAACTTTTCCACCGGAGCCGTGCTTGAGGTGTCGGGTTCCAGAGGCACCATGACGTTGGGGCGCACGGTGGCCATCTGTGGGGTGGTCTTCTCCATCACAGTGGCGATGGCCCGCCCCCCGTAGATTGGACGGGTAATCACGAGCCGCCCATCGGCAGCGACCTCGAAGGCGGTGCAATCGGAAGCCAGGCCCAGGCCCAGGCGGGCAGCCACTCGAGGGGCCAGGTCTTTGCCCTGGGTGGTGGCTCCCAGGAGCACCACGGCTGGCTCGACCTTTTCGATGAGCCTGGCAAGGACAGCGGTGTAACCCTCACCGCTGTATTTCCCCAGGGAAGGGTCATCGGCCAGGTACACCCTGGCTGCGCCGTAGTGGGCCAGGGCGTCAGCCACCCCGCAGTGAGCGGGACGAACTGCGCCGCCCACACTCGAACCTAACAGGGCGGCCTCCACCACGCCGCCCAACTTCTCAGCGATCCTGGTCCCCTCACCCAACATCTCAAAGGTGACCTTTTTCAGGTCGCCATCTTTGTGTTCAGCGACGACGAGGACATTGCCTGGCATGTTACACCACCTTTGCCTCTTCCCGCAGCAGACGCACCAGCTCCCCGCAGGCCTCAACTGGATTCCCTGATATGATATGACCGGCGCTCCTTTCCAGCGGCGGGCTGAGGGAGACGATTCCCAGCTTGGCTCCAGCGGCACCGACGGTCTCAGGGTCTACGTTCAATTCAGCGGCTGTCTTCTTGTGGATAGGTTTCTTCCTGGCTGCTCTGATGCCTGTAAATGTGGGGTAGCGCGGCTCGTTGAGGCCCTTCTGGGCAGTGATGACCGCTGGCAAGGGAGTCTCTACCAACTCTTTGCCTCCTTCCACCTCTCGCCGAGCCGTGGCTTTGCTTTTGTCGTCGGCTACTTCGAGCTTGGTGACCAGCGAGACGTGGGGCAGGTTCAGCATCTCGGCCAGGGCAATGCCGACCTGAGCGTTATCGTGATCTACGCCCTGCTTGCCACACAGGATGATGTCGTACTCCAGACCCAGCCTGACGATGGCTTCAGCCAACGCTTTGGCTGTGGCATAGGCATCTCCACCCTGGAAGGCTTCATCTGCAAGGTGGATGGCTTCATCAGCCCCTACGGCCAGAGCCTGCATGATGGCTTCTCTGGCCCTTTCCGGCCCCAGGGTCAACACAGTGACTTGGCCTTCGCCGAACTTTTCTCTCAGGCGCAGGGCCTCTTCGATGGCATACTCATCGTAGGGATTGATCACGTACTGGAGCTTTTCCTCGACGACTTGACCATCCTCGATTTCAATTCGTATCTCGGTATCAGGAACCTGTTTGACACAAACGATGGAATTCACCACTCTGCCTCACAAGTCGCTTGCAAGCAGTCTCCAAACTCCCATCACATTACCAGGGTCTCCAACTGAGCCAGGATCTGGTCGTGAGTGAAGTGACTCAAAGTCATCGCTCCCGAAGGGCAGGCCGCCGCGCAAGCCCCACAGCCTTTGCACAGAACCTCATTGACCGTCATGACGCCTTTCCATGGATGCAAGGAAAGGGCCCCGTAGGCACACAGTCCCTCGCAGATACCACAGCCGGAACAGATTTCCTCGTTTACAACACTGACTATGGATTCTACCTTCACCCGGCCGCGGGACAGGGGGATCAAGGCTGAGGAGGCAGCAGCCTTGGCCTGGACCACAGTGTCGGCGATGTCCTTGGGGCCCTGACAGGTCCCTGCCAGGAACACGCCGTCGGTGGTGGTGTCAATAGGGCGCAGCTTGGGGTGGGCTTCCAGGAAGAACCCATCCGGCGAGCGAGAGAGCTTGAGCAAGCTGGCTACGTCTTTAACGTCGTGACGGGGCACCATGCCTACCGCCAGCACCACCAGGTCTGCTTCCACCTCCAGGGTCTCGCTGAGGAGGGTGTCCTCCGCTCGGACAGCCAGTCTCTCGCCTTTGCGGTAGATTTCGGAGGCGTTGCCGCGCCGATACCGGACACCCTCCATCCGCACCCGGTCATAGAACTCTTCGAAACCCTTGCCGAAAGCGCGCACGTCTATGTAAAAGATGGTCACGTTGGCGTCGGGTATCTGCTCTTTCACCAGGTGGGCTTGCTTGGCCGTGTACATGCAGCATACGCGAGAGCAGTACTCGTTGCCGAGGTTCTTGTCCCGGGAGCCGACGCACTTGATGAAAACCACATCTTTGGGCTGCTGGCCGTTGACCTCTATTTTGCCCCCGGTGGAGCCAGAGGGGGAGGAAAGCCGCTCGAATTCCAGGCTGGTGATGACGTTGTCGTAGATTCCGTAAGCGAATTCGGGTTTCAGCCGGGGGTCGAACGGTTCGTAGCCGGTGGCCACGACGATGGCCCCCACTTCAAGCTCGGACAAGTTACCAACTTGTCCTACTTTCACCTTGATGGCAAAGTTGCCGACATAACCCTCCACCTCGACGACTTCTGAGGTGGTCATTACCTCGATGTTAGGGTGCTCCTGGACCTGGGATATCGCCTGTGACAGCAGTTCAGCGGCGCTCTCCAGGGTGGGGAAGGTTCTGTTGAGCCGGGCCATGTGCCCACCCAGGTGATCCTTCCTCTCCACCAGGTAGACCCGATAGCCCGCTTCGGCGATGTCCAGAGCAGCCTCCAGTCCAGCAATGCCTCCGCCGATGACCAGAGCAGCGGGGATGACCCCTACCTCTCTTTCCTCCAGCGGCCGATACAGGGCGGCTTTGGCCACAGCCGCAGCCACCAGTCGCATGGCCTTCTCTGTAGTGTCTGCTCCCTCTTCATGCACCCAGGAACACTGCTCCCGGATATTGGCCTGCTCGAAGAAATAGGGGTTGATCCCCGCTTCCTGAACCACAGCCCTGAAGGTCGGTTCGTGCATCCGTGGCGAGCAGGCAGCGACGACCACCCTGTCAAGCCCCAGTTCTTCGATGTCTTGCTTGATCAGGGCCTGGCCGGGATCAGAGCACATATATTGATAGTTTCTGGCCACGACCACGTTAGGCAACTGCCGGGCGAACTCGGTCACTGCCTCCACGTCCACCGTGCTGGCGATGTTAATTCCACAGTGGCAGACGTATACCCCAACCTTTGGTTTCATTGCACTCCCACTAGCCAAGCCAAGGATTAGAAATCCCTGGCTGAAGTTGAGAAGTGCCCTCAGGCACTGACTACCAATCAGCCGCCGCTCAACTGCTCCGTCAGCACGGGCACGACCTTGAAGAGGTCATCAACGATCCCATAAGTAGCCACGTTAAAGATCGGCGCGCCGGGGTCCTTGTTGATGGCCACGATGGTATCCGAGGCCTTCATCCCAGACATGTGCTGCGAGGCCCCGCTGATGCCCACGGCGATGTACAGCTTGGGCTTGACCGTTTTGCCCGACTGGCCTACCTGGCGGTCGGGTGGCAGCCAGCCAGCGTCAATCACTGGCCGGGAGCCAGCCAGGACACCCCCCACGGCCTCGGCCAACTTTTCCACGATTTCCAGGTTCTCCTGCTCTTTGATGCCCCGGCCAACAGCCACGACGATGTCAGACTGGGTGATGTCCACATCACCTACGGCTGCCTCGACGTACTCGATGAACTTTTTGCGCTTGGCCTCCTCAGTCAGCGGCGAATCTACGGCCACGATTTGTCCGCCCAGGGGCTCGAGTTCCTGGATCGGGAAGGCAGCCTGTCTCACGGTGGCCATATACTGCTCGCTCTCCCCGAAAGAGACGTTGGCCTGGAGCTTTCCCCCGTATACCTCCCGGATGGCCAACAGCCGGCCATCCTCGAACTCGAAGCCGATGCAATCTGTGGCCAGGGGCAGGTTCAACTCGGCAGCCAGACTGGGGGCCAGGTCCATACCGCAGGCCGTGTGGCCGATCAGGGCTAGAGTCGGCTTCCGGTCAGCTAGCAGGGAAACTAGAACCTTTTGATAAAGCTCCGAGTTGAAATTCTCCAACCGCTCATCGTCAACCACCAGGACCTCATGGGCCTGGTCGGCCAGTTCCCCAGCAAAGGCGTCAACGCCATGGCCCAGGAGAACGGCCTTCAGGCTACCACCCATCTGCTTGGCCAGTTCCCGGCCTTTGCCCAGCATCTCCAGGGTGACTTCTCTGAGTTCACCTTGCCTGTGCTCTGCCAGAACAAAGATATCGCCCATCTTAAATCACCCCCTTGTCTTTCAAAAGTCCGGCGAGTGCGGCTGACACCTCCTGGGGCGAGCCCTCCAGGATCTGCGCCCGCTCTCCCACAGGAGGGAGAAACAGTTTTTCCAGCCTGGTTTTGGACCCCGCCTCGCCCACATCGTCCTCCTGGAGACCAAGGTCATCCAGACCCGAGAGGGCTATTTCCTTTTTGGTGGCTTTCCTGATACCCAGGATGGAAGCGTAGCGGGGCTCGTTGATCCCGGTCTGAATGGTAAAGACAGCCGGCAGCTCGATTTCCACCACCTCGTACAGGCCACCCTCCAGTTCGCGTTGGACCCTGGCCAGCTTGCCTTCTTCGACGATCTCTGTCTCAATGACATAGGCGGCGTGGGGGATGCCCAGCAGTTGAGCCAGGATGGGACCGACCTGGCCGTGGCCGTCGTCGCTGGCCTGGATGCCCGTCAGCACAACGTCGAATTCCACGTCCTTGAGAGCGGCGTGCAAGATTTTGGCGATGGCATAGCTGTCAGAGCCCTCAAAGCGTTCGTCGCCGAGCCGGATGGCCTTGTCGGCGCCCTTGGCAATGCACATGCGCACCGTCATGTTGGCGTCCTCCGGTCCCACTGTGATGACCGTGATGGAGCCTCCGAATTTCTCCTTCCAGAGCAGGGCCTCCTCGATGGCATAGTTGTCGGCCTCGTTGATGTCGAACGTCAGGTCTTTTTCCTCGATGCCCCGTTCGTCACCGCGGATGACAATGTCCGCTTCGGCTGTCTCGGGCACGTGCTTGACACAGACTACTGTCTCCATAAATCTACCTCCTTAATTCTTTGCTTATATCGCCTGTGTGACCAATTCCATAATGTCCATGACCTGGATTTCTTCTTCGTGGCCTGTGGTCTTGACCGCATCTTCGATGGTCAAGAGGCAGAAGGGGCAGGCCGTGGCGATCACCTCCACCCCCATCTCGACGGCATCCTTGACCCGGACCTCGGCCAGTCGCTCCCCGCCGGTAGTGGCTTCTACCCACATCCGTCCCCCGCCGCCCTCGCAACAGAGGCTCCGCTCCCTGGAGCGGTCGAAATCTCTAAAGTCCAGGCCAGGGATGTTCTTCAATATGGCGCGGGGCTCGTCGAAAACCCCGTTCTGCTTGCCCAGGAAGCAGGGGTCCTGGTAGGTGACGATCTTGTTCACCTCGCCCGAAAAGTTGAGCCGCCCCTCTTCGATCAGCCCAGCCACAAACTGGGTGTAGTGTTGCACCTGGAGGTCCAGCCCCTCGTACTCGTTGGTGAAGGTGTTGTAGCAGTGGGGCGATGTGGTCACCATCTGTTCCGCGCCACATTCCTTGAAAAGCTCTACGTTCTCCTCCACCATCATCTCGAAGAGGCCCTCTTCGCCCATGCGGCGGGCCTCGCTGGCGCAGCAGTTCTCGTCGTTGCCCAGGGTGCCGAAGCGGACCCCCGCCTTGTGGAACACCTCGACCATGGCCTTGGCGATCCCCTGCGCGCGGGTGTCGTAGGCCGGGGTACAGCCCACGTAAAAGAGGACCTCCGCATCATTAACCTCGGCAATGTTGGGTACGTCCAGGCCCTCTGCCCACTCTGACCGTTTGTTCCGGCCCCGGTCCCAGGGGTTGCCGTGCTTGAAGGTGCTTTCCAATGCGTCGCGGATGGTGGGCTGGATGCGACCACTCTCGACCAGGACACTGCGCATGCCGATGAGCACGCTGGATGGCTCCAGAGCCTTGGGACAGCGTGTGGTGCAGGTCAGACAGGTGGTGCAGTCCCAGATCTCGGGCTTCTCGCGAACCTCCATGGTGTCACGAACGAGGGCCTCGTAGATGAGCCGTCGGACGTTCAGGCCGGTCCGCAGAGACATGGGGCAGCCCCCGCTGCAGCGGCCACATTGGATACAACCTAGCAGTTCAAAGTCTCGAACGAGTTCTTGTGTCTTCATTCTACTTCCTACTTCCCCAACAACTTTTCTACCTTCTGCAGTAGAGCACTGGCCTTCAGCGGCTTCTCCACGAAATCGTCCACGGGCAGATACTTTTCATCCTGTGTAAAGCGTAACGGAGTCTTACTGTGGATGGCAGTCAACATCATGATCGGTATTTTTCTATAGGGGGCGTACTCCGATTTGGGATCAGGGTTCCGCAACTCCAAGGCAACCTGAAACCCTTCGGTGACGTGTTCCATCATCACATCCAGGATAATCAGCTCGGGGTTGATCTCTTTGACCTTTTCCAACCCCTCCGTGCCACTGGCGGCGCTGAAGACCTGGTAGCCTTGGGTCTCCAGGGCCAGTCTGATCAACTCTACGAGGTCTGCGTCATCGTCAATGACCAGGATTTTCTCATTAGCCACTGTGATTTCCTCGTCCTTTCCCTGAGAAAAGTTTGCTCAATCCCGTTTCTGAGGTCTCCCGATCGAGCGGGTGCGGGCTGGGTCGGAGACCTTGCCCAGCAAAGAAGAGTCTCAGCCCACAGCCTCAAACAATTGTTCCTGGGCAGGTATTGAGAAGCGGAGTACCTTCGGGGACAGGCAGGATGGTCGGGCCATGCCGTCAGGTTTGTGCCCCCACGAGGGAAACGGTGGTGATGGGCAGCGCCTCCGCCTCCAGCCGCGAGAGGTTCACTATCTTGCTGGCGTGGTCAATATCAATGCCCACCAGGTGTCCTTCGGCATCGAAATCCAGCACCACCCCCGGCGCAACCTCTCGCGAATCTACGCTCGTCTTTTCCGATAGATCAATGTAGAGCGAATCGGTCTCGGGATAGTAATGAAACTTCACGGTTGTACCTCAGCCAATGTCGGTGCGATTTCAAACACGATCCGCCCTCTTACCTGGCCCAGCACCTGGCTGGCATCCAAAATTTCCAGGCCGGCCAGTTTCCCATCTGGCCCATAGTTAGCAACCAGTTCATCGCTTAGCGGACGGGCTTCTGCAGTCCCATCCGCCAGGGGGTGGAATTCAAGATACAGCGCATCTACTTCGGCATCGTAGTAAATCTTCATGCTTCCTCTTGTGTTGCGCCACGCAATCGCATCTGGTCAAGGGCATGCCGAGAGAAACGAATCGTTTTCATCCCAGTGCCGCCTCAAGGTCAAAAGAGTCCATCACGGCCTGCGGCAATCTGCCTTTTCCATCATCCTGGTTCCCCTCGAAATTGAATAAGGAAGCGTTCAAGATGACCTGCGCTATGTCTATAGATTTTGGTGGAGACATCGTGCTCATCTGGTTGACCCCTGTAGTTCTAACCGCTGCACTGGCCGCATTGGATGCAATCCAGCATTCAAAGCGACAACCTTCTAGACTCCCTCGCCTGATTTCCCCTCTTTTTGATTACGTAGTTCATCTAATAAGTTCTTTACCATATCTTTGTATTTCTCTACTAACTTATAATTATCCTTTTCCCAAGGATTTGGTCTCTCATATTGTATTATCTGTCGTAAATAATCTCGTTGTTCAATACCCAGTGCCCTAGAGATCGTGGTCAAAATAGTCCCTGCCCTACCCTCATCTGCAGCCTCTCCTCTTTGAACCAATTCTTTTTTGATCATTTCTCGCGTCACAACGTCGCTTTCTAAACATAAAGGAAGTAATATTTCTCTAATGCGACGGGGCGTAAGCTTATTCTCTGAAAGATATTGCTTTAATAAATCCCTTAATTCTTCATCGTCATAATTCCCAGGTTCATCTGACATCCGAATTTGTAACCGCCTTTTTCTGGTTCTTTCCCTTTCTACTTCTTCTGAGATAATCATTGTTCGGGCAATGATTTCGTCACCACCTTTTGTTTTAATGTACCTTAAAACGATCGCATTTATACTGACACCGTAAGTATTTGACAGCCATTCTATCATCCTCTGCAAAGACTCCTCAACAGAGAAACCAACCAGTAAAATCCTCTGGGTTTTATTAATGGCCAAATCTTCTAAATCAACGTCTTCAAAACTCTCATTTAGATAGTCTTCCAAGCTCTGTCCTGTATACTTCAAACATACTTCACCTATCTTGTCTACATCCCAAGATGCACTATCAGAAGCGTAATCTACTGCTTGAGCTAATGTTACTCTTGGGAGTTTGTCCCTTTTTAGCTCAACTACAACAAGATTTCCCGATTTATCTATTCCAAGTAAATCTATAGGCCCAGACTTTGTAGGAACTTGTTTGTCATTGACCGGGTTATAATGGTCCATGCGTGACCGCATGGTGTGTGCCACTCA
>SOHZ01000080.1 GCA_004377365.1 Anaerolineales bacterium
GGAGTCTATGTGCTTCCCAGGACGCCGGGTGAAGAAATCGCCGGCGGTATGATGATCTCCGATGTCCATCCTGATGCACTTCAAGATCACACTGAAGAATAGAGGCCGCTCTTTGCATCCGAGCCAGTAGGCTACTGGCAGGTTAGTGGCTGCCATGAAGTGCGCTACCATTAACATCACTGAGATATGCGCATCGTTCCCTGCTGCAAACGCGGAAGGTTTCATAACCTTCCGCGTCTTGCATTTTGGCTGGGCTAGACAATGCATACCAGAGGCTAAGGCTACGCCAACGGCCAGCGGGCTTCGGCGGGGCTCAGCCGGGCGCATCGCCACCCGTGTGGGCGGCACGGGGGGCGCAGACCTTCCAATGCCGTGCCTTTCAGCGCATCGCCTCTCGCGTGGGGCATTTGCAACTCCTACTTCCCCCTTAATGCAAGATTGACACCAGGTGGGAGGTATAGTATACTAGCAGTAGAAGCTTATTCGCCGATAAGGAGAGAGAAAGATGGTTGAGATAGCCGAACTCACCTCGCAGCACACCCTGAAACTACCCGAGGAGATTGCTGCCCGTTTTCGTCCTTCAGACCGTTTCGTCATCTGGACTGAAGGGGACACTTTACACCTCAAGCGCATCACGCCGCCTCCGGTGACGAGTATCGTGGCGCAAGCGTCGGAAGGAAAACCGTTGTCCCTGAACGAGATCAACGAGATTGTCCACGAGGTTCGACGTCAGCGACGGACAGGGTAAGCCGTGCGCATTGTGATTGACACCAACATCTGGGTTTCGGGTTTGCTATGGCGGGGGATGCCCTGGAAGTTGCTGTGCCTGGCCGAGGCGGGCAAAGTCGAGTTGTGCATGGCCCCCGCTATGCTCGACGAACTGGCCGAAGTGTTATCCTATGAGCGGCTGCAACCTCGCCTGACGCAACTGGGGCTGACCCCTGCGGAGTTGGTCGCCTATGCCGTGGACCTGGTCTCTATCTTTGAGGTGCTGGAGGGCCCTCGTATCGTGGTTGCTGACCCGGACGATGACGTTTTCCTTCACTGTGCTGCCGTCGCTGATGCCGCCTGTGTTGTATCTGGTGACAATCACCTCCTGGATTTGGGCGTATACGCAGACATTCCCATCCTCACGATCCGTGACTTCCTCGCCAAAGAGTTCCCCGATCAGGCTGATTAGGTTCCCCTCCACCAGCGCGTTAACTAAGGTTTTCAGTCCTCAGGTGCCAGTCGCCTGTAGAAAGCGAGTAGAATACGGACGTAGGGAATTGAACGGACTCCTGCGCGTCCGCTTAATTCTGCCAGTCCGTTGTACTCCTTCTGGCAGCTCATCGCCACCCGCGTGGACGGCACCCTCTACTACGTGCACCAGGATCACCCTTCGACTTCGCTCAGGACACAGCCTGGGCAGCACCGTAGCCGTCGAGCCACTCCGACGGCCACGCCCACGGCCACCGCTACCCGTAGGGTCGGTTTGAGGGCCAACTTTAGTGCCAGGCTGCTGACAGGCACCATGCCACGGACCGTCACTTTCACTGACGTGTCGGTTGGAGAAGTGTTGACCCGCACCTGGGATTTTGGAGACGGTCACAGGCAGGTGGCGAGTGACGCAACCACAACCCACGTCTACACAGCGGCGGGAGTTTACACCGTCCGCCTGACCGTCGAGGGGCCAGATGGCAGCGACACACTGACCCGCCCGAACTATATTGCGGTTACCTCATCTGAAGGTGGACTGCGCCTGGAGGTCGGCACGGTCAGCGGCGTGGGCAGCAGCGACTATGTGACCGTGACGCTGGCCCACAGCTACGAGGCCATGGTCGTCATTGCCACGGCCCCCTACAGCAACAACACGCTGCCCCTGCTGACGCGGGTGCGCAACGCCCAGGGCAACAGTTTCCAGGTCAAGTTGCAAAACCCCAGTGCTCAAACCCTCCAGCCGGAAACGGTCCACTACCTGGTGATGGAAGCGGGGGCTTACACCCTGCCCGACAGCCGGGCCATCGAGGCGCACCTGGTGGACAGCACGCTGACGGACTACAAAGGCTCGTGGCAAGGTCAGAGCCTGAGCTATGGGCAAAGCTACGCCAACCCGGTCGTCCTGGGGCAGGTGATGAGTGAGAACGATCCCGATTGGTCTGTCTTCTGGGACCGGGGTGCTTCGCCGACCTCGCCGCCCGACAGCGGCAATCTTTGGGTGGGCAAGATGGTCGGCGAGGATACCGACACCGTCCGCGCCAACGAGGTATTGGGCGTGGTCGTCATTGAGGAGGGGGCAGGCAGCCTGGAGGGAGTCGCCTACCGGGCGAGACTGGGCGCTGATACTGTGCGCGGCATGGACAATCGGCCTCCTTATGTTTACGACTTCAGCCCGGCCTTCAGCAGCACGCCTCAGGTGGCCCTTCTCAGCCAGGCGGCCATGGATAGTGGTGATGGGAGTTGGGCCGTGCTCTACGGCGCGGCGCCGTTGAGTGCCACTAGCCTCGAACTGGCCGTGGACGAGGACCAAATCGGCGACAGTGAGCGCCGTCACAACACCGAACAGGTGGCCTACCTGGTCCTTGAGGAGGCTGTGGTCTACCCAGAACCCGTCGTGGCTGATTTCTACGCCACTCCGCTCAGTGGCACAGTGCCCCTGACGGTGACTTTTGTCAACAGTTCCATGGGCGCGTCAAGCTACTTGTGGGACTATGGCGACAGCATCACCAATACCACGTCTGCCGTCACCCATACCCACGCCTACACCGCCACCGGCGTCTACACGG
>SOHZ01000181.1 GCA_004377365.1 Anaerolineales bacterium
CCCGGTCTACGTTGATACCCGATACCCGGGCCGCCTCAATAGCGCCGCCAGTGGCGTAGATGTGTCGGCCCAGGACGGTGAAATCCAGGATAAAGGCCACGATGATGGCCACGATCACCAGTATGATGAACTGGACTGGGAAAATCCAAACTTGGCCTTGCCCGATAAAAAGGAAAGGCTCCGGCAATCCGGCGATGATCCAGCCCTTCTTCATGGCTGCGGCCATGCCCCGGACGATGATCAGGGTACCCAGAGTGATGATAAAGGGCGGGACACCCACCTTGGTCACGAAAACCCCGTGCATAAGACCGACGAGAGCGGAGAAAATGAGGACAGCCAAGATGGCCGGAATCATGCCCAGTCCCTGATCTACCATGAACCAAGCGACTAGCATGTTGGTCAAGGCCACCATAGAGCCCAGGGAGAGATCAATTCCGCCGGTGATGATGACCAGAGTCACCCCAATGCCCAACATAGCAAAGACGGCCACATCGCGGAACATTATTTGGATACTCAACAAGTTCACGAAGGAGGGGTTTATCCAGTAGAAGACAGCGCAGAGAACTGCCAGAGCGATGAGGATATTGGCCTCCCTAAAACCGCTTAGGATCGGGATGCCTCGTCGCTTGACCGCTACTCCGGTTGCGCTGTCTGGGTTCCTTGCCCCTCTCATCTATAATGTCTCCTTCTGAACTCTAGACTCAGATAAATCAAAGCCAATCTCGCGCACAAACTGCCGGGCAATGAGCTCCCTCACCAGGCTGGAGATGGTGGTCTTGTTCAGGCCGGTGATCTGGGCCAATTGGGCACGCGAAAGAGGAAAGGTCTCCCTGAGACAGTTCAGGATGATAGACAGGTTTATCTCTCTGACCAGAGCTTGATCTCCTGTCCGGTAACGTTTTCCCAAGGACCTCTCCTCGTCGGGTGAATGGCGGATTAGTTTGTTGACGCAACCAACTAATCAGATTATACCAGATAGACGAGTATCTGTCAATACTTCCTTGGCAAAGAACCGGGTAGCCTCCCTCTTGAGCGTTGCTTAGAAAATTGACTTATCGCATTCGTCCATCATCAAACGCCCAGAAACGAACGGGCCTAATACTCACGCTCACCCGTGATCAGGTCGGCAATATCGTTTTCCGTCAGCTCACCTTTGGTGTAGGTACCGACCTTTCGGCCACGCCGGAGGATCGTGTAAGCATCGGCGACCTGGTACACGTGGCGGACGTTGTGGCTGATAAAAATGACCGACAGCCCACGCTCCTTGGCGTTGAGCGTATACGTCAGCACTTTGCGCGTCTCGGCCACCGAGAGGGCAGACGTCGGCTCGTCCAGGATCAAAAGTCTCGCACCAAAGTGCACCGCACGACCGATGGCAATGGATTGGCGTTCACCGCCGGAGAGTTTCCCGACCCTTTCAGATGGCGCCCGGATCTCGATGCCCACATCGCCCAGCGCGTCGCGCGTCAGGTCGTTCATCTTGTGCATATTGAGCCAGTTGATCGGGCCGAGCTTGCGCACCAGTTCGCGCCCCAGGAAAAAATTACGCGAAATGCTCATCAAGTTCACCAGCGCCAAATCCTGATAGCACGTTTCAATCCCCAGACCACGCGCATCGCGCGGGGAATTGATCTGCACTGGTTGGCCTTCGAAGTAGATCTGCCCGCTGGTGAGCGGATAGACGCCGGTGAGAATCTTGATCAGAGTTGATTTGCCAGCGCCGTTGTCGCCGACCAGCGCCATCACCTGTTGCTTTTCGACGGTGAAATCCACATCATCCAGAGCGGTGATGGTGCCAAAGCGCTTGACGATATTTTCCATCCGCACCACTTGAGTGTCTTCTTGTCCATTATTGCTCATGCTAATCTCTCCTGATATGATGATGCCTCAAGCGCGGCTGCGAAGCCAGTTGTTCAGGATCACAGCGGCCACAATCGTTACGCCAACGACAGCCGGAAAATTGTCGGCCGGGATAAAAGAAATGTTGAGCAACACTACGCCCGTACGCAGGGCGCTGATCAACAGGACGCCGATCAAAGCGCCCCAAATGCTGCCGCTCCCTCCGGTGAGCAAGGCCCCGCCCACCACGGCGGATGCAATCGCGTTCAGCTCCCAACCGGCACCGGTCGCCACCTGCACCGACTTGTACTGGCTGAACAGCAGCACACCGGCAAAGCCAGACAGCGCCCCCGAAACCATAAAATTGATCACTTTGACCCGTTTGACGTTGACACCTTGGGCCTGGGCCGCCCCGGGGCTTCCCCCGGTCGCAAACACGTGGTTGCCATGTCGAGTACGGACCAGCACATATTGGCAGATGAACGCCACCAAAAGCAGCCATAAGAGCGAGGTGCGGAACCTCGCGCCTCGGAACAGGTTGTTCACCACGTCGAGCCGCCCGTTGAAGACATTGTAAACCGTGAGTTTCTCCAACGTTTGGACCATCACTCCCCCGGAAACAATCCACGCCGCCCCCCGGTAAAGCGAGCGCGTGCCCAGGGTGACAATAAATGATGGAATCCCTGTCCAGGTCAAGATCAGGCCATTCAAGGCGCCCATGGCGGCGGGCACGAGGATCGCCAACAAAAACGCCACCACAGGCGAGCCGCCATCCATGGTATTGAACGCATACAAGTAACCTCCCATGGCGGACAGCGCGCCGACCGACAGGTCGAATTCGCCGGAGATCATGAGCAACGTGACGCCGATGGTAATCATGCCGACAAGGGTGGCCGCGTTCACAATGCCGGACACTGTTCGCAGCGTAAAGAATTTAGGGACAAACAGCGAAAGTAGAATAAAGACAACAATCAGGGTTGCCAATGGCCCCGCAAGGGGCGAGTCGGCAAACAGTCTCCGCACATCTCTTTGCCAGGCTGCAGCAGTGCTCATACTTGGCACCTCCTCAAAAGGTGAGTTGTAGAAGGGGGAAGGGCACCAAGCCAGTGCCCTCCCCCTTCTATCTTGGCTTTCGACAGGGATGGAAGGGGAAGGGGCAAACGAGGCCCCTTCCCCTTCTGCCTGTGCCAGTAAAAGCAGGCTGGACCTAGCGGTACTCGCCAGCGAGTGCTTTCACAATGGCGACGTTGCTGGCGTCCACAAAGCCCGGACCCGTCGGCGTGACCGGCAGCGCTGGGACGATGTTTTGGCGATTGAGCAGCGTCAACATCATTACAGCGCCATAGCCCTGCAGGAAAGGCTGCTGGTCAATGCCGAACATGCTGGTGCCATTCTCGATGGCGGCCACGATCTCTGGGTTCAGATCGAAGGTGCCGTGGGTCACGTCTTCTGGCCCCAGACCAGCAGCATCGAGGAAGGCATAGAACGGGGTGGCCCCGTTCGGGCCCAGCGTCAGGGCGACGTCAACATCGGGGTTGGCGGTGAAGTAGTCGTCAATGATGGTCTGCGACTCGGCCAGGTCATCGCCAATGGCCAGAACCTCGGCCGGGATGCCCTTCTCATCCAGGGC
This sequence comes from Anaerolineales bacterium, assembly GCA_004377365.1. Lineage (GTDB taxonomy): Bacteria > Chloroflexota > Anaerolineae > E26-bin7 > E26-bin7 > E26-bin7. The sequence goes on from SOHZ01000181.1 coordinate 3,470, forward strand.
ATCCACAAAGCCCTGGCAACGGGCGTCCAGGCCGGTGTGCCCAACCTGCTGGTTGATGCACACGCCACTGGTCCCACCCTCGGCCGCCAGACGCAGGCCCCCCTGATAACCGCCCTGGTATTCGTCCTGCCCCAGGTACGTCAGGTAGGGGATGCCATCCTTGATCGGGCCGGAGCCGGCGTTGTAGGCGAGCACCGGAATGCCCGCATCAAGCGCCCGCTCGATCGGCTCTTTGAACAGGACGGGGTCAGTCACTGTCAAGGCAAGGCCGTCTGGCTGCGCGGCCACCGCCTGGTCAATGAGAGAAGCCGTCTTCTCCAGGTTGAACTCATCGGGCCCCAGGACCGTGACGTTGACGCCCATTTGTTCACCTGCCGTCTGAATGCCTTTCTCCACCACGCACCAGAAGGAGTCCCAGGCGCACAACGCGTGCTGGACCAGCATCAGGTTGACTTCCTTGTCGGGATCCGGCGTAGCGCCGACGTTGCTCTGGTCCACAAAGCCCGGACCCGTCGCGATCACTGGCATGGCCGGGGTGATCCCGTAGCGATTGACCATAGCCAGCCACATCACGGCGCCATAGCCCTGCAGATAGGGCTGCTGGTCAATGCCGAACATGCTGGTCCCATTCTCGATGGCGGCCCTGATCTCGTCGTTCAGATCGAAGGTGCCGTGGGTCACGTCTTCTGGCCCCAGGCCAGCAGCATCGAGGAAGGCATAGAACGGGGTGGCCCCGTTCGGGCCCAGCGTCAGGGCGACGTCAACATCGGGGTTGGCGGTGAAGTAGTCGTCAATGATGGTCTGCGACTCGGCCAGGTCATCGCCAATGGCCAGAACCTCGGCCGGGATGCCCTTCTCATCCAGGGCATCCACAAAGCCCTGGCAACGGGCGTCCAGGCCGGTGTGCCCAACCTGCTGGTTGATGCACACGCCACTGGTCCCACCCTCGGCTGCCAGACGCAGGCCGCCCAGGTAGCCGCCCTGGTACTCATCCTGCCCCAGGTACGCCATGTAGGGGATGCCATCCACAACTGGGCCGGAGCCAGCATTGTAGGCTATGACCGGAATGCCCGCGTCAAGGGCCCGCATGATCGGCTCTTTGAACAGGACGGGGTCGGTCACCGTCAGGGCAATGCCGTCCGGCTGCGCGGCCACTGCCTGGTCAATGAGGGTCGCCGTCTTCTCCAGGTTGAACTCATCCGGCCCCAGGACCGTGACATTGACGCCTATGTCTTCCGCCCCGTCGGCGATGCCTTGCTCGACCGTGCACCAGAAGGAGTCCCAGGCGCACAATGCGTGCTGGACCAGGATGAAGTTAAGTTCTTCCCCAGGTGCCGGGGCCTCGGCGGCCACCCCCAGACACTCGTAGGCGTCAGGCAGCACCTTGGTGAAGTCGCTAGTGGCCCACATGTCGGCCATGGCGTCTACGTTGCACTCGGTGACGATGTCCATGCCCGAGTCGGTCCAGTCGTCGTAGCGGGTGCCCTCCGTGACGTAGTCATAGATCATCTGCACCGTGTCGTAGCCCCAGCCCCAGTACTTCTGGCCGACCAGACCGTGCACGTAGCCGTCCTGCAGGAACTCTAGCTCCACCGGCAGCGTGTCGAAGACGATGTTGGCCATTCCCTTGTTCAGGGAGGCATCCTCCCACAGCGGCATGGAGCCCCGGTCCGCAAACAGCGGCCACAGCCCCACGAAGAACCAGCCGTCGAGGTCGGGATTCGCCTGCATCGTCTCTTCCACCACCTGCACGCCGAGGTTGATGTCGTCGTTGCAGTAGACGGTGGTGACGATCTCGATGCCGGAATAGTCAGCCACGCCATCCTGGAAGCCGCGGATGCGCTCCTCCAGGTTAAAGGCCCCGGGCACGCCGGTCAGCAGCGCGACCTTGCCCTCCTCACCCATGAAGCGCACCAGCAAGTCAGCCGCCGCTTTGCCACCCTCGTAGTTGTCCACTCCCAGGTAGGTAAAGCGTTGGCTGTCGGGCGAGTCAGAGTCCCAGGCCATGACCGGGATGCCGGCCTCCACTGCCTTGTTGATGGGGTCCTCGCAGGCTGTGGGGTCGTTGCAGGAGATGCCGATGGCGTTCACGCCCTTGGCGATGACGTCCTCTACTACCCGTGCCTGCTCTGCTGCGTCGGAGGCCACAGAGCCGACGTAGAGCACCTCTACCTCGGTCGGGCCGGCCGCAGTTAGCTCCTCGGCTTTCTTGAAGGCGCCATCCCGTCCTACCTCGAACACGGGGTTATTCAGCGCCTTCGGAATCCAGGCGATGGTCAGCTTCTCAGCCGCTGGCGGTGGGGCCTCGGTGGGAGGCGCCTCGGTCGGTTTAGGTCCGCACCCAGCCAGGACCACGGCCAAGATGCTGACTGCGATCAGCAACCAATTTACGAACTTTTTCATTTCCCTTTTCCTCCTTTAATGAGAATGTAGCAAGCTTTGACACTACCCAAAATGATCTACGTCAATGTTTTCGCCTATAGGCATCACCTCCTTTGGAAAGCACATCCAGCAACTGAAGTCATGCTCAGTAGATCACAGATTGCTCCCGCTGGATTTGGAATCCAGCGGCCCGGCGGTGGGCTGCAAATCCGCTGCGAGCAAAAACGGGATCTACTGATACCAAACATACAAAGCGATTAGCCTTGTCTGCTAAGATAGGTGTTGCTGATGACTGCAATGAGCAAGATCAGGCCAGCCACGGCCTGGAAGATCTGGACCGGAACCTGCATCAGCACCAGGCCTTGCTCCAGCATTTGCAGCAGCAACATCCCGACGCACGCGCCAAAGATGGTGCCATGGCCGCCGGTGAGTTGCACGCCACCAATGACGCAGGCCGCGACTGCGATCAGCTCCATGCCCTCCCCGCGTAAAGGATCTACGCTCAGGCGGTGAGCAAATTGCATGACACTGGCGATACCCGCCAGGAGTCCAGTCAGCACAAAATTGATCACCTTAACTCGCTTGACCGTCACACCCTGCGACAGCGCCGCGCCGGGATTCCCTCCAACCGCAAACACCCAATTGCCGTACCGCGTGCGCATCAACACTAAAGATATCACAATCGCAATCACGATAAACCAGATAATGGAGACGCGGAAATTGCCGGCCGGCGTGAAGAGTTGATTAATTCGATCGATCCCGCCGTTCAAAAAATCGAACAGTGCCTGCGGGTCCCCGGTGTACCTGGCAAAATCCCCGCCACCAATGGCGCGCGCAATGCCGCGGAATGCCAGCATTGTCCCTAGCGTGGTAATAAACGAGGGGATTCCTGTGCCCGTAACGATCAAGCCGTTGATCAATCCCAAGAGGGCACTGACGATCAAGGCCAGCAGCAAGGCCACAATCGGCGCTACCCCGGTATTCATGCTCAAGGCAAAGACGTAACTGGCGACGGCAAAGGTTGAGCCGACTGACAGATCGAACTCACCTGAGATCATGAGCATGGCCACGCCGACGACCACGATGCCTGTGATACTGGCAAAGGTCAGGATATTGCTTATAGCCAACGGGGTCAGGAAATTGTCTGCCGCAACGGCAAAGAAGACAAAGACTGCCAGGAAACTAACCAAGGCCACCACTTCAGGAAAATTAGCCAAACTGTAGCGCAGCCGCGTCAACGTCGCCGTTTGAGATTGCACAATACCCCCTTTAGATTCTTGTTCTAATAGACGCCATAAGCTTTCCAGGCTTCCCACATTGCCATGATATTCTCCGGAGGAACGTTTGCCTGGATGTCGTGCACCGCAGCAAAAACAAAGCCACCACCAGGAGCCAGTGCTTCGATGTTTCGCTTTACATCCTCTTTGACTTCCTGCGGGGTGCCCGTACCCAGAACTCTTTGCGTATCAACACCGCCTCCCCAGAAGACCAGATCACGGCCGAATTCTTGTTCAAGTTCTTTGGGGTCCATACCAGCAGCACTGATTTGAACTGGGTTTAGGATGTCAATCCCCGTATCTATCAAATCTCCAATGAGCGGGCGGATCGCGCCGCACGAATGGAAGAACAGTTTGATCGGAGCCTGCTGCTTGATGAAGGAAAAGAGCTTTTCATGGCGTGGCTTAATGATCTTTCGGTACGTCTCAGGCGAGAACAGCAGAGAGTGTTGACCAGCCATGTCATCGGCTTCGAGAACCACATCAACCAGATCGCCAACCTCTGCCAGAGCCCGCTGCCAAAACGCGCACTTGAACTCAACCAGGCGATCAAGCATATAGGCTACGAATTCGTGGTTGACCGCCAGGTCTATATAGAACTGCTCAAAACCCCGAGTCCAAGCGTACATCTCAAGAATGCCGGAACAAGGTCCAGCCAGAGCGACCACTTTACCTTGCTCAACCGCTGCTTCCGCGTCACGCCGCAGATTCTGAAATCGATGGTCATCCAAAGGATCCGGGAACTGGAATGTTTTGAAATCCTCTAGATTCTTGGCGTTAGCCAGGGGATGGATGTACATGTCGTAATAGAAACCACCCTTTTTAGGCTTTTGCCAACCAATCCCCCATTCATCTGTATATGCTTCATAGGCGCCTTCATCACGAAACACAAATTCAAAGTCTGCCTGGGGCTGCGGCATAACAAGAACAACATCTGTTTCCAGCCGTTCCGCTAAGTCTTCTTCAACAACAGCCAACTGCTCTGCCATATAGGAGATTCTGGGCTCACGAACTGATAAATTCAAGTATTTGCGGAGATTCTTGTAAGCGGTCAGATGAATGAGCGATACGCTAGTCCCGCCCAAATCAAAGGGGATATGATCGGGTTCCTTGTGATCCAATGCCAGCCTGACTCGCTCACGAGAATTCATTTTCCGGGTCAAACTTCCGTTTGAGGATCTGGTGGCCAATGTACTGCTACAGTAATCGTTCCGCCTCGTAGCTGAGTCATAACGACGGATTCACTCAAGGGAGGGTCTGGCTAGGGGAATGTGCACACGTGTGCAACATATTGTAAAGTATACCACAAATGCTGGGATAGGTCAAGGGACTTTGCCTTGACTTCGCGATCTGCCTTGCTAAATACCAAGTCAGGCGCGGCTAGCAGCGCTGAACAGCGGTGATGTCCCCTGACTGATCCAAGCTAGCATCCGTTCGGATGTCTTCTGTTATCATAACTCTTTCCTGGTTTTGTCAATTGGGCAACACTATAAGTGGCCTGCTGTTTCTTGACAAAACACTACGAGTGTGGTATACCTAAACCTTACTAGGCGACTTGAGTATCAACCCGTCCAATTTCTTTGCTGCCAGGCAAGTCGTTCGTGGCACTTTTCTTTATGAACCTTTTGGCCTTTTCCGCTGTATGGATAGATGGCAAAGCTTTCAGCTTATACCAGAGTGTTGCATAACCCCTGCCGCTGGCTTGGTTTGAGCATCCCGAACCACTATTCACTCTCGGGGGCCTATGGCCTGTACTGCAATCACCACTGTTGCACCACTATTGCGGTACAGGCGGTGCAGGAGTGGCGCAACAGTGGTGATTGTCAGCCTGCTGTCGGTCTAATGTCATGCAAAAGGGTCACAGAGATGATATAATGGGAGCAAAATTACGGCAACAGTGAGTTAAGAGTGTGTCGGACAAGGCCACGTTATGTTGAAACCGCCCTATATCTATGCAACCTCCACACTCTATTCACTCCCTTTTCGCTGACTTTATGTCATCTTCAGCAATTAATGGGCCATATATTGT
>SOHZ01000362.1 GCA_004377365.1 Anaerolineales bacterium
CATTTGGCTGATGTGATCAGTTGTTAATGTTCAGAGTGTTGTTGACCATTACAATAGATAGCTTTAACAGGCACATTTTGCAAATAGGTGGAGTTATTTATGAAGGCAAAAGGTACAATAGCTGGGAGTTTCGGCAAAACTACTCGATTGACGAGTTGAAAACCATGCTCGAGAATGGCACGGTCCAAGTTGTTGGAAATTGTACTTTTGGATTTGGAGCAGCAACTATCCGTGCTTTCTTCGCAAAGTCGGGTTTGGGCGACGAAGCGATAGAGGAACAGCTACGTGATGCTTTGCTGACACTCCAAAATGATGCCGAGCCTATCAAGGAGCGGTTGAAAAAAGCTCAATCCGTTAATGGATTATGGCCCAACCTGGCAACGGGCACATTGATGGCTCTGAGGCCAGATGAATGGATTGTATTAAACAATAAGTCTCGCAAAGCGCTAAAACTTCTTGGTCTAAACCGCAAATTAGGCTTCACGATAGACAACTACTTGATGTACAATAAATTTGCGAAGCAGGTTCGGGATCGCTACGGTTTGGAAGACTTGGCTGAAGTGGATGCGGTATTTTCCAGGTATGTAGACGCTGATGGTGATGGTCCACCACCAGGGCCTTTGGGTAGCCTCACCGACTATGTGACGGATCGCGGCTTTCACTTTTCCCCCGAATTGCTCATTACCTACCACCTCTCCTTACAAACCAAACCCTTCGCTATCCTCACCGGCATCAGTGGCACAGGCAAGACCAAACTGGCGCAACTATTCGCAAAGTGGATGAGCCCAACCGATGGCGAACAAAACTACGCTTTTGTGCCTGTACGACCTGATTGGACGGACAGCCGTGGCTTGCTGGGCTTCCACAATCTCATCACCGGCACGTACAGTGCCACAGATTTCCTCCGACTCTTGTTGCGCGCTACCATCAACCTCCAAAGCGATAGGCCACGCCCCTATTTCGTCATCCTAGATGAAATGAACCTGGCCAAGGTAGAGTACTACTTTGCCGATTTCCTGAGCGCCATGGAAAGCCGTTGGCTTGGAGAGGGTGGTAGCATCAAGCAGGAATGTCTGGTTCTTCACAATCAACCCCGCTGCGTACTTGCCGCTGGAAACGAGGGAGTTGTGGACCCCAGCTACTACCATGAAGAGCGGTTTACTTGTCTGGTCAGGTGTGAAAAGTGTCCTTTCGCGAGCTTTGTAGACGAGAGCTATCATAATGGTGAGTTCGACTACGACGAGGCAAGGGCAGCAGGCTTTGCCCCCCAACACTTTGTTCCGCCGCGCCTGACTGCTCCTCTCAATGTGTATTTTGCTGGCACGGTCAACGTGGACGAGACGACCTACATGTTCAGCCCCAAAGTCCTCGATCGGGCCAACACCATCGAGTTCGGCGACGTGCGGTTGGACACTTACTTCAAGATCGTTGATGCCGGCGAGCCAAGGGCATCCACCGCCAGCGAAGAAAGCATCGCAGCCTTCACCAACGGTGGAAAGTTTGCATTGCTGCCCAAGCAAGTGCCAGAGCTACGGTCCGATCCAGAGCTGGCACCATACCGTGACCAACTGGTGAGGCTGAATCAACTGCTGGAGCCCTTTGAGATGCACTTTGGCTACCGTGTCGCCGATGAGGTGTTGCTCTACTTGTGGAACGCACGTGGGCTGAATGACCCCGCCTTCGACCTTGACGTGGCCTTTGACCACCAGGTCTGTCAGAAGGTCCTGCCCAAGTTCCACGGTTCGCAGGCTAAACTTCAGGAGCCACTGGAAACGTTGCTCAAGTTTTGTAAAGAGCACGGCTACGCCCGCAGCGCTGCCAAGATCCAGCGTATGCTCGATATGTTGATAAAGGAAGGCTTCGCTAGCTTTGCGTAGGGAAGGTGATACCAGAGCCATGCTGCACATCATTCTACCTCCCAAGCGGACTCCACAACACCGATCAAAGGAACAAACCAATGGCTGAGAAGATGTTGGAAGAATTAGGTGCCGAGGAACTGGCACAGGTCCTGGACGACTTTATCACTCGCGAAGTTGACGAGCTTTCAATGCCGACCTTCTTCGAAGCGTGGGAAATTCTTGACCGTGAACGTCGTGCCAGGATGCCGGTCATCGTGGTGCAGGGAGAGATATCGGATGATGACGAAGTGACATTGTCGCTACCAAAGCCGGTGCCGGCCCCGGTTGCGGTCTCTGGCAACGAGTTGATCGTCAACGGTTATCGAATCATCTTGAAGCTCAAAGCCCGCACCTGAGCTACGATCCTGCGCCACATCCGACGAGTCGAATGGCTGCGGCCGCCTCCGAGAAGAATCGCCCAATGGGGCGGGCCGAAGGAGCCGTCCCATTTTACGGTTCGCCCACGCAAGAGACGGAGGCATTGAATGGACAGGGACCTATTGAACGAGGAGCAAGAATTAGAAGAATATATCCAGGACTGGTACTGGGACGAGCAGTCCCACGAATTTGCCCGGCAAGTGGGCACGCTTCTGTTTCAGTTTATAGACTACCTGGAGACAACCGGGCTTTCTGAGCGTACGGTACGCAAACACATTGATAACTGCTGGGTTGTCGGCTGGCTGGAGTGCAGCTATGGCTACCACGACACATTCTCGCCAGACATCTTTTTGGGAGAACCATCGTTTACCATCGAGTTCAAGCGCAAGGTGAGTGATTCCAAATACGCCGTTGCCTCGTACAAGGCCACGTGGCGTAAACTCGCGCGGTACGTCCGCTCGTTGGGGTATGGGGAGTAGCGAGGGATACGACATGGCAAAGATTAAGCAAGTGGTCAAGCGAACGGGGGCGGTGGTCCCCTTCAGGAAAGAGCGCATCACCAACGCCATCTACAGGGCGGCGGTGGCCGTGGGCGGCCGCGACCGCTCCATCGCCGAGGGCCTGGCCAACCAGGTGGTGGCTATGTTGGAGGAGGCCACGCAGCCGGACCACATCCCCACCGTCGAGGAAATCCAGGACGTCGTCGAGAAGGTGCTGATTGAGAATGGCCACGCCAGAACGGCCAAGGCCTACATTCTCTACCGCGACGAACGGGCCCGCCGGCGGAAGGAGCGGGCCGAGCGCTCGGCCCATCCCTCCGAGAACATCCCCTGGCACAAGATTTGGGAGGTTCTCAACTGGGCCATGGATCACGATGTCCATACCGTCGAGCGCCTGAACGCGCGCATCGCGCGTGGAGAATTCCCTCAGATCGTGCGGGAAACCGACCGGGCCTACAACGAGGACATCACCACCGCGTCGGAGATGATCAGGGAACGTCGGGACAGCGTGAAAATCGTCATCATCGCCGGGCCCTCTTCCTCCGGCAAGACGACCACGACCATTAAGCTCAGCCACCTGCTGACAAAGATGGGTCTCAGCCTGGTCCCCCTCACTGTGGACAATTACTTCTTCGACTTGGAGCTGCATCCAAAAGACGAGTACGGTGACTATGATTTTGAGACACCTCAGGCCCTCGACCTGGAACTCATCAACGAGCACCTGGTGCGCCTGATCGCCGGGGAGGAGGTGCGGATTCCTTTCTACGATTTCAAGACTGGCCTGCGACACGACGACCGGACCCCGATGCGGCTGGGACCGGGCGACATCATCCTCATTGACAGCCTGCACGGCCTGTTCGCCGACATGACGCGGAGCGTTGACGACGAACTGAAATTCAAACTGTACATCGAACCGTTGCTTCAGATGAAGGGCCCTGATGGAAGGTTCGTTCGCTGGATGGATCTGCGGTTGATGCGCCGCATGGTCCGTGACGCCACTCATCGCGCCTACAAACCACAGCAGACACTGGAACATTGGCACTATGTTCGCAGCAGCGAGATGCGCAACATCATCCCTTATGTCAACACAACCGATTACATCGTCAACAGTGGCCTGCCGTATGAACTACCTATCATGGGGGCCAGGCTGTTCGGCCACTTCGAGAAGTGGGTGGAACAGTACAAGGACGATCCGCTGCGCCAGGATGCCTTCACGCGCGCTGAGCGCGTGTATCGCCTCCTGAAATCCGTCACCCCGGTCGAGGACGATTCGGCCATACCGCCCGACTCGCTCCTGCGGGAATTCATCGGCGGCAGTTGCTACGAGTATTAATCGTGATGAAATTGAGTAAACTAACGTTGATGGCTGTTTTTGCCCACCCGGATGACGAAGCCTTTGGCACAGGGGGCACGCTGACCAAATACGCAGCCGAAGGCTGCGATGTATACCTGGTGACTGCCACACGCGGTGAGGCAGGGCAGATCGCCGAGCCTGACCTGGCCACCACCGCCAACCTGCCTTACGTGCGAGAGCAGGAACTGCGCCGCGCCTGTCAGCTTTACGGCATCCACTCCCCTCGCTTCATGGACTACGTAGACGGGCAACTGCCCATCGTCCATCAAGGACAGGCCGTGGGCAAGCTGGTGCGCATCATCCGCGAACTCCGGCCGCAGATCCTCATCACCTTCGGGCCGGATGGCATCTACGGCCACTACGACCACATTGCCGTCCATCGTTGGGCGACCATCGCCGTTGACCTGGCTGCCGACCCTGATTGCTTCCCCGATCAACTGGCTGACGCTTGCGAACCGCATCAGGTGAGCAAGGTCTATTTCCGCGCGCTGCCCGAAGAGCAGGTGGCCGCCATGGCTGAGGAGGAGAAACCAGCGGCGGTGATGATGGACGGCGTCCCCTTCTACTTTGTCGGGCGGCGGCGCGACGAGATCACCACCGTCATTGACGTGAGCGACTACGTGGAGGCCAAACTGCGTGGCATCCAGTGTCACACTACCCAGGTGGGCCGCCAGAATCGCTTTGCCGACACGCCCGACGAAGTGATGCGTGAACCGTGGTTCCGGCGCGAAAGCTTTGTGCTGGTTCGCTCGACCGTCGGCTGGCCAGAGAGGGTAGAGACGGATCTATTTGCGGGGTTGAGGTAATTCCTCTTGATTGAATACGCCGCCCTTTACGGCGACTTGACAGATTTCCTGTTCTATGGTATATTCTTGCTACTTCCAGCAGGAGCGACCCAATGCCTAGCGAGTCAACGTCCCACAATTGGACTACGATCTCACCCTCAGACACCGCATCGGAGAGGTCTGTCCTCCTGCGCCTTGCCTGGCGTGAAGACTATTTTGGCTACTTTTATTACGCCTATGCCCCGGCATCAGGCCGTTGCTTCGCGCCAGGAAGGTTTTGCCAAAAATAGCTTTAGCTGATCCCAAAGATCCTGACGAGCGTGGAGCCACTGGCCCCACGCTCTTTGTTTTTACAACCAATCCGCTGATCCGTGCCTTTCCGCCAATCCGTACTTTTTCGCTGGTCCGCACTTTAGGAGGTGTCCCATGCCCTGCCGAGGCATCCGTGGTGCAACAACTGTCGAGACCGACTCCGCCGCCGCGATCCTGGCCGCGACTCGCGAACTGCTGACCCGCATCGTGGAAGCCAACGATGTGGCCATTGAGGACGTCGCCAGCGCCTTTTTCACCGTCACCCCCGACCTGACAGCCGCCTTTCCCGCGCGGGCGGCACGGGAGCTGGGCTGGCAGCACGTGGCCCTGCTCGACGCCCAGGAGATTCCCGTGCCGGGCAGCCTGCCCCGATGCGTGCGCGTGCTCATCCATTGGAACACAGAAAAGCCCCAGGCGGAGATCCGCCACGTCTACTTGCGCTGCGCCGCGTCGCTGCGCCCAGATCTGGAAGGGAGAATGAAGGATAAGAAGGGAACGATGATTAGCGTGGCTTTCCAGGGAGAAAGAGGGGCCTATTCTGAGGAGGCTATCTATCAGTTCTTTGGCTCAGAGGTAGAGACACAGCCCTGCCGGAGCCTTGAGGGCATCTTTGAAGCCGTAGAATCCGGGGCAACTGACTATGGCGCACTGCCGGTGGAAAACTCAACGGCCGGCTCTATCAACCGGGCCTACGACCTGCTGCTCGATCATGACCTCGGCATCTGGGGTAAGGGCATCCTGCGGGTCCGGCACGCGCTGCTGGCTCCGCCCAGCACGGCACTGGCCGACATCCAGCGGGTGCGCTCTCATCCCCAGGCCCTGGCCCAGTGCGAACGCTACCTGAGCAATCGCGGCTGGACGCCAGAGACCGCCTACGACACCGCTGGCAGTGCCCGCGACCTGGCCGCCGCCCCGGAGCCGGGCGTAGCTGCCATCGCCAGCCGACTGGCTGGTCAACTCTACGGCCTGGAGGAACTGGACTATGGCATCGAAGACTCGTTCTACAACTATACCCGCTTTTTCATCCTCAGCCACCAAGAACCACCCCGCGCAGAACGAAACAAAACCTCCGTGGTCTTTACCACCCGGCACGTGCCAGGCGCCCTCCACGCCTGCCTGGGAGAATTCGCCAACCGAGACATCAACCTGACCAAAATCGAATCCCGCCCCCGGCGTGACCGCCCCTGGCATTACGTCTTTTACCTGGACTTTGAGGGCCACTGGCAGGACCCACCCTGCACCGAAGCCCTGACGGGATTGTTGCTCAAGGCATCGTTCGTCAAAGTGCTGGGCTCCTACCCGGCCGCCGCCATGCCAGACAGATAAAAACAAAATCGAGAGACGTTCAGGAGGAGAACCATGATCATCGTTATGAAAATGAACGCCACGGAGACCGACGTACAGCGCGTCGCAGACCGCATCATCGAACTCGGCCTTCGCACCCATCTGTCCCAGGGTGAGGAGCGCACCATTATCGGCGTCATCGGCGACAATCGCCCGGTCAACAGGGAGATGTTCGAACGAATGGAGGGCGTCGAGAAAGTGATGCGCGTGCTGCCACCCTTCAAACTCGCCAGCCGGGACTTTAAGCCGGACGACACCGTCATCCCACTTAACGGCACCCGCATCGGCGATCGCCAGGTGGTGGTGATGGCCGGGCCGTGCGCCGTAGAAGATCGGGTACAAATGCGCGAGGTGGCCCACGCCGTAAAAGAGGCCGGCGTCAAGATCCTGCGCGGCGGGGCCTTCAAACCGCGCACGTCGCCCTACAGTTTTCAGGGCCTGGGCCGCAAGGGGTTAGAGATCCTGGCCGAGGTGCGCGATGAATTCGGCCTGGCCATCGTCACCGAAGTCATGGCCCCGGAGGACGTGCCCTTGGTGGCCGAATACGCCGACATTCTGCAAGTCGGTGCCCGCAACATGCAAAACTATGCATTGCTGCACGCTCTGGGTGCCAACGGCAAACCGGTGCTGCTGAAACGGGGCATGATGTCCACCCTGCAAGAACTGCTCATGTCCGCCGAGTACATCCTGTCGCACGGCAACTACCAGGTGATGCTCTGCGAGCGGGGCATCCGCACCTTCGAGCCCTACACCCGCAACACTTTTGATATCAACGCCATCCCGGCCCTCAAGGGCCTCACCCACCTGCCGGTCATCGCCGACCCCAGCCACGGGACGGGCAAGTGGGATCTGGTGGCGGCTGTGTCCAAAGCAGCCGTAGCCGCCGGTGCCGACGGGCTCATCATCGAGGTCCACCCTCACCCCAGCCGCGCCCTCTCCGACGGCGCGCAGTCCCTCAAACCAGAGACCTTTGCCCGGCTGATGGTCGAACTGCAAGCCGTGGCCCAGGCCGTGGGCCGGGAGCTGTGAACATGACACCCCGGCTACAAGACGCTCAAGTGACCATCGTGGGCCTGGGCCTTATGGGGGGCTCGCTGGCGGCGGCGCTGACGGCGCGCCGCGCTTGCCGCCGCGTGGTCGGCATGGCCCGGCGCGAGGAGGCAGTGACCCAGGCGCTGGCCATGGGGGTCATCCACGAGGGAACCTGCCACCTGGCCGAAGGCATAGGAGGGGCCGACGTCGTAGTGCTGGCCACGCCAGTGCGAGCTATCATCAAACTCATCGGCGAAATCGGTCCGCTGCTCCCTCCCGGCTGCCTGCTCACCGACGTGGGCAGCACCAAGCAAGCCGTGGTACAGGCCATGCAGGCGCTTCCTCCTCACGTGCAACCGGTGGGCGGCCATCCCATGTGCGGCAAAGAGACCGCCGGCCTGTCTGCCGCCGATTCTTCACTCTACGAAGGCGCAACCTACATCCTCACCCCCCTGGCCCGCACCAGCGACGACGCCCTGGCCCTGGCTCGCGAGATGGCCCAGGCCGTCGGCGCGCGCCCCCTGCTGCTGGACGCCCCCTGCCACGACGCGCTGGTCGCCGCCATCAGCCACCTGCCCTACCTGCTGGCTGTCGGCCTGGTTGCCACCGCCGAATGCCTGGCCAACGACACCGTCTGGGAGGTGGCCGCCAGCGGCTTCCACGACACCTCCCGCCTGGCTGCCAGCGACGAGGCGATGATGCTCGACATCCTGCTCACCAACCGGACGGCGGTGCGCCGGATGCTCACCGCCTTTCAGGATCAACTGGCCGGCTTGGCCCACCTGCTGGAGACGGGCGACGAGGCTGGCCTGCGCGCCGCCATGACCGCCGCCGCCCAACGGCGAAGGAGGTTGTTCCAATGAGCCCAACGAACCTGATCACACAGCCCAGTGGCCCGCTGCGGGGTCACGTCCGTATGCCAGGCGACAAGTCCATCTCGCACCGGGCGCTGCTGCTGGGCGCCATCGCCGAGGGGACGAGCCGCGTGGAGAATTTTCTGCCTGCCGCCGACTGCCTGGCCACGCTGCGCACCGTGCAGGCGCTGGGCGTCGAGGTCGAAGAACTCGCGCCGACGACGCTAATCATCCACGGACAGGGACTGCGCGGCCTGCGGGAACCGGACGACGTACTGGATTGCGGCCGATCCGGCACCACCATGCGCCTGCTGGCCGGGATGCTGGCCGGGCAGCCGTTCCTTAGCGTGCTCACCGGCAACGCCCAACTCCGCCGCCGGCCCATGGGCCGCGTCGTCGAGCCGCTGCGCCGCATGGGGGCGACGGTACTGGGCCGTGAGGGTGGCCGCCGACCGCCCCTGGCCCTCCAAGGCGGAAACTTGCGTGGGATAGACTACACGTTGCCGGTGGCCAGCGCCCAGGTGAAGAGCGCCCTCCTGCTGGCCAGCCTCTACGCCGACGGCCCCACGACTCTCCACGTACCCGGCCCGGCCCGCGATCACACCGAGCGGATGCTGATCGCCATGGGGGGCAGATTGCAGATGGCAAATGGCAAATTGCGGATTGATCCAGGGGAGCGGTTGCAGGCGTTGGACGTGACAGTGCCGGGGGATTTTTCGTCAGCGGCGTTTCTCATCGTGGTAGCAACGCTGGTACCGGGGTCAGAAATCACCATCGAGGGCCTCGGGGTGAACCCCACCCGCATCGGGCTGCTGGACGCGCTGCGGGCCATGGGGGCCGACGTGACGCTGCACGACGAGCGCACGGTGAGCGGCGAGCCGGTGGCCGACCTGACCACCCGCGCCTCGGAGCTGCGCGGCGTGGAGGTGAGCGGCGCGCTGGTGGTGCGGGCCATTGACGAGTTCCCCATCCTGACCGTGGCCGCCACCCAGGCGCAGGGCGAAACCATCGTGCGCGGCGCCGCCGAGCTGCGGGTGAAAGAGACCGACCGGATCGCGACGACGGTTCAGGAACTGCGCCGCCTCGGGGCCGAGATCGCGCCCCGGCCCGACGGCTTCCTCGTCCACGGCCCCACGCCGCTGCGGGGCGCGGCCGTCCACAGCCACGGCGATCACCGCTTGGCCATGGCCCTGGCCGTGGCTGGGCTGATCGCCAGCGGAGAGACTCTCGTGCAGGACGTGGGCTGCATCGCCGATTCGTTTCCGGGGTTTGAGGCCACCTTGGCGCACCTGGGAGGACAAAAACTATGACTGACAACCCAATCCAACTCGTCGGCCTCATCGGCTGGCCGCTGGAGCACAGCGTCTCGCCGGCCATGCACAACGCCGCCTTTGACGCGCTGGGGCTCAACTGGCGCTACACTCTCCTGCCCACGCCGCCGGGCAGGGTAAAAGCGGCGCTGACCGACCTGAAAGCACAGGGCTACCGGGGGGCCAACGTCACCGTGCCCCACAAGCAGGTGGTGATGCCCCACCTGGATGAGATCACCGGCGCTGCGCGGGACATCGGCGCGGTGAACACCATCGTCGTGCAGGAAGGACGACTGATCGGTCACAACACCGACGGCGACGGCTTTCTGGCCGCGCTGCGGGAGGCAGGCTTTGCACCGGCCGGCCGGCGCGCGCTGGTGCTGGGCGCTGGCGGCGCGGCGCGGGCAGTGGTCTATGCCCTGGCCCAGGCCGGCTGCGCCGTCACCATCCACAACCGAACGGTGCAGCGGGCTGCCCAACTGGCCCATCACATGCAGCGCATCGGCGTCCATGCGCCGGTCACCTGGGTGCCGATCACGGCCACCTTGGCCGAGCTGAACCTGGCTCGCTTTGACCTGCTGGTCAATGCCACCCCGGTCGGCATGTGGCCCCACACCGACGCTTCTCCCTGGCCGGAGACACTCCCCCTGCCGTCCCATTGGACCGTCTTTGACCTGGTGTACAACCCGGCGGAGACGCAGTTGCTAGTCCAGGCCCGCGCCGCCGGGGCCACGGCGGTCTGCGGGCTGGGAATGCTCGTCCACCAGGGGGCGCTGGCCTTTACACGGTGGACCAGCCACTCGCCGCCGATAGAAGTGATGCGCGTCGCCGCCGAGAACGCGCTTAAGCATTGAGAATTGAGAGAGATCTACCATGCTACGATTCCTGACTGCTGGCGAATCCCACGGCCCCGCCCTCACGGCGGTCATCGAGGGTCTCCCCGCTGGTCTGCCCCTCACTGAGGAAGACATCAACCTCCAACTGCGCCGCCGCCAGATGGGCTACGGCCGCAGCGGGCGGCAGAAGATTGAGCGAGACAAAGTTGCTGTCTCCAGTGGCCTGGCCCACGGCCTGACCACCGGCGGACCGCTGGCCCTACGCATCGAGAACCGAGACTGGGCCAACTGGAAAGCCAAAGAGATGCCCCCCCTCACCGTCCCGCGTCCCGGCCACGCCGACCTGGCTGGCGCGCTCAAGTATGGCTTTGACGACATGCGGTTGGTGCTAGAGCGCGCCAGCGCCCGCGAGACAGCCGCCCGGGTGGCAGTGGGCGCTGTTGCCCGGCGGCTGCTGAAAGAGTTTGACATCCGCGTGGGCAGCTACGTCTTTGAGATCGGCGGCGTCGTCGCTGAGATCCCGGATCTGCCCTACGATGAACTCTGGACGCACGCCGAGGCTTCCGATGTGCGCTGTCCTGATCCAGCATCCGCCGAAGCCATGCGCCGCCGGATCAGCGAAGCCCGCCGGGCCAAAGACTCGCTGGGCGGCGTGTTCGTCGTCGTCGCCACCGGCGTGCCGCCCGGCCTGGGCAGCCACGTCCACTGGGACCGCCGGCTGGACGCCCGGCTGGCCCACGCTGTCATGAGCATCCAGGCAATTAAAGGCGTCGAAATCGGTCCCGCCTTTGAAAACGCCCGGCGAATGGGCACCCAGGTCCACGACGAAATCTTTATGGAAAATGGCCGGCTCATCCGCCGCACCAACCGTGCCGGCGGCTTCGAAGGCGGCATCACCAACGGGCAGCCGTTGGTGATGCGGGCAGCCATGAAGCCGATCCCCACCACGGTGACGCCGCTCCGCTCAGTGGACCTGGCCACGGGAGAGCCGGCGACGACGCAATACCAGCGATCCGACGTCTGCGCTGTGCCGGCGGCGGCCGTCGTCGGCGAGGCGATGGTGTCCTGGGTGCTGGCCGACGCACTTTTGGCAAAGCTGGGTGGCGACAGCCTGGCCGAGATGAAGGCCCATTGGAAGGTCTGGAGACGCCATGCGTGACGGGGATAACTTGATCATCACTGGTTTCATGGGCACCGGCAAGACCAGCGTGGGGCAGGAGATAGCCCGGCGGCTGGGCCGTGAGTTCGTGGACATGGACACCCTCATCGAAGCCCGCGAAGACATGACGGTGGCCGACATCTTTGCTCGACGGGGCAAGGCCCACTTTCGTCGCCTGGAAGCCACCCTCTGCCGCGAACTGGCCGCCCGGCCAGGGCTGCGTCCTGAGCCTGCCGAAGGGCTGGTGATCGCCACTGGCGGCGGAGCGCTGATCCCCGCCGCAAACCGTGAGATCCTCAGCGCCAGCGGGCCAGTCTTCTGCCTCACCACTTCACCGGACGAGATCCTGCGTCGCCTGGAGGCCTCCGAAGACAGGCCCCTGCTCGACGTCCCCGACCGGCGGGCGCGCATCGCTGCGCTGCTGGCAGAGCGATCCGAGGCCTACCGGCGCATCCCGCTCCAGGTGGACACCACCGACCTGACCGTAGCCCAGGTTGCCGACCGAGTCATGGCTGTGGCAGACACCCTTCCAGCGACGGCCATCCCGGTGCGCTATCCGGACGGTGAGTACGCCATCCACCTGGGACGGGGACTGCTGACTCAAAGCGGGACGCTGCTTCGCCAGCGAGGGCTCAGCGGACAGGTCGCGCTGGTCACGAACCCCACTGTTGACGACCTGTACACCGCATTGGTGGCCGAGAGCCTGGAAACTGCCGGTTTCCAGGTAGCAACCTGCACTGTGCCCGACGGCGAAGCGCACAAGACGCTAGACATGGTGCGGACGCTGTACGATTGCTTCATCGAGGCCGGGCTGGATCGACGCGGTGCGGTGCTGGCGCTGGGCGGCGGCGTGATCGGTGACATGGCCGGCTTTGCAGCGGCCACCTACCTGCGCGGCGTGCCGTTGGTGCAACTGCCCACCACCCTGCTGGCCATGGTGGACGCCAGCGTCGGCGGCAAGGTGGCGGTGGATCACCCGCGAGGCAAGAACCTGATCGGCGCGTTCAAGCAGCCGACGCTGGTGGTCACTGACCCAGACGTGCTGGTCACACTGCCGGAAAAGGAGATGGACAATGGCCTGGCCGAGGTAACCAAAGCTGGCATCATCGGAGACCCGGCGCTGTTTGAGCAGATCGAAGCCCACGGGCCAGCCCCCCTGCCCTGGCTCATCGAGCAGGCAGTGCGGGTCAAGGTGGCCGTCGTCGAGGACGACCCTTACGAGCGCGGGCGGCGGGCGACCCTCAATCTGGGGCACACCTTCGGCCACGCGCTGGAGCTGTTGAGCGGCTACGCCCTGCCCCACGGCGAAGGTGTCAGCGTTGGCCTGACAGCCGCCACCCGCCTGTCGGCCCGGATGGGGCTATGCGACCCGGCCCTCGCCACCCGCGTCGAGGGGGTGCTGGCTCGCCTCGGCCTGCCCACCACGTACCGGGGCCATACCCCGGCTCACGTCTGGCAAGCCATGGCCACTGACAAGAAGCGCCGGGGCAAAACACTACGCTTCGTCCTGCCCCGCGCCGTCAGCGACGTGTTCGTGACCGACCAGGTGACCCAAGCGGATGTATTGGCCGTTCTGGAAACGTTGAGGGAAACATAAAACGCACCACGCACCTCGTGGTACATGGTGCGTGGCATGTATCTCTGTGAGACAAGCACGAGAGGAAAGAGATGTGGCGCATACAAGTCATCCACGGCCCCAATCTGAACCTGCTGGGGCAGCGCGAGCCCGACGTGTACGGCCGGCTCACCCTGGCCGAGATAGACGAGCGGCTGCACGCCTATGCAGCAGAAACGGGCATCGAACTGCGAACCCTGCAATCGAACCACGAGGGGGCCATCATTGACGCCGTGCACCAGGCGGCCGGGTGGGCCGATGGACTGGTGGTCAACCCTGGCGCGTACACGCACTACTCCTATGCCATCCGGGACGCCATCGCTGGCGTAGAGCTGCCAACTGTTGAGGTGCACCTTTCCAACGTCCACGCCCGTGAGCCGTTCCGCCACACGTCAGTGATCGCGTCGGTCTGCATGGGGCAGATCGCCGGCTTTGGCTGGCAGAGCTACCGGCTGGGGCTGGAAGCGCTGATCGGCTGGCTGGAAAAAAGATGAGCGCAAGTTTGGGGGAAAGTCGCCAAAACCCATTGACTTAGGCCCTTGCACTGTGGTATAATGTCATTGAAACCAATCACTTTTGTCTGTGGCCCTACATCGTAGACGTAGTCTTAGGCGCAAGGGAGGGTAGCCATGCCTTATGAACAGCCGACCTCCGTTTATCATCAGGATCACCTGCACGGATAGGTCGGCCTGCGTTTTTCAGGGGGGCGACTACTTGTTCGGCCTGTATCAGAAGAGGGTGGGGAAATAACTCGAAGGGAAAGGAGAGTACAGATGGCCACCTATATTTTACTGAGCACCCTTACGGATGAAGGAGCAAAGACAATCAAGAAAAACCCGGCCCGCATCAAGGAAGTGAACAAGGAAATCGAGGCTATGGGAGTCACAGTCAAGGACCAATACGCCACGCTAGGCCCCTTTGACTTTGTGAACATCGTTGAGGCCCCCAATAACGAGACCATCGCCCGGGTCTCGGCGGAGCTGTCCGCCCGAGGCAGCGTCAGGATCCAAACCTTGGCTGCCATCCCCATTGACGACTTTATCGCCACATTCAAGACATAGGTAGCGAATCAGCCCCGGCGGAGTGTCGCTGCCCCCACCCTCACCCGCCGGGGTTCCAAGTCCTACGAAGGCAACTCGCAGATAGAACCAAAGACCTCTTAGGCTTCAACCAACAAGGAAGAAACGCAAGGAGATCGAGTACTATACCGAAAGAGAGGTGCGGACCGAGGTCAACGGGGATCCAAGCATCACCGAAGCACAGGCTGCTCTGATCGAGGCGCTGAAAGATTAGAGCGCCTTCTGATAGGTCCGATAGTGGCGGTAGACGTATCCCCCCAGCCGTTGTGCCATGCGGTTCATCATCACATTGTTCTCAGCCACCAGCGAGAGGTCTATCCACTCGTATCCCTTGGCAAAAAGCCGGCGGGCCGTTTCCACGTAAAACAGTGCGTCAATACCCCGTCCACGATACTCCTCAAGCACGCCCAATATCTTAAAGCTGGCCACGTTGATGCGACGTCTGTACCACCATAGCTTGAGCAAGCCCAAAGGGGATAAACGGCCATTAACGTGCTTGAGAGCACGATTTATATCGGGCACCGTCACGGAAAACCCCATCGGCCGGCCAGCGACTTCGGCGAGTAGAATCATATCGGGATCGAGGATCACCCGGAGATCATCGGCAAAGCGGCGGAATTCGGTTTCGTCCATGGGGACGTGGTTGCGCATGTGGCCTAGAGCCTGGTTGAAAATTTCCATGGCGATGGCCACCTCGTTATCCCAGTCATCCATCCGAAGCTTGCGTATGCTGACCTTTGCCCTCCTGCGGATGGCATCCGCTACACGCAGGATTTTGGGCGGCAAATTGGCCATGTCGCCCTTCATGGGGGCTAGATCGCAACGGTAGGCGTAGGCGTCACGATATTTCTCCATGCCGAACCGCTCAATGAAATCGGCATAGTAAGGCGGCGTGTGGCCCGTGAGCACCACCTGGGGCTGATCGAAGCCCTTGATGAGGACGCCAGGCGAGTCGTCCATCGAGAAGTAAAACGGTCCGCGAATGACTTCCATCCCCCTAGCCTGGGCCCAATCACAGGCGGCGGTCAGCAGAGCCTCAGCGATGGGATAATCTTCCAGAACCTCGAAAAAGCCAAAGCCTGCTGCTTCTTGCTTCAGATAGTCATTGCTGCGGTGATCAATCCAGGCCACGACGGTACCCACCACCTCATCGCCCTGTCGGGCCACAAATGGAGCGACCTCACCGTGACCGAAAAAGCTGCCCCGCTCTGGATCGAGTTGGCGCTCCCGCTGGCGGATCAGAGGGGGCACCCATTGGGGATCGTTGCGGTAGATGTGCCATGGAAAGCGGACAAGGCCCCGGCGGTCCCGCTCTGTCGTCACTGGCTGTATCCGCAACCCACTGGCGTGTACATTTCTCATGAGGCGGCTCCTTTCGGCACTGTTGCGCCGTAACATGGTTTCTCTTGTGTTATGAGATAGGGAAGATTGTAGGACATCCCAAAAAGTCCAAAAGATTGTACCAGAAAATCTCCCTTTCTACAAGACAGAGGACCTAGCGCAGCAGACACAAAGGCAGGCCAGCCCTTGCCCTGAACTCTAATTTGTGGTAAACTATGGAACATTACAGCAGACAGGGAGAATTTAACGGACAAAAGGAGGGACGTGTTAATGAAGAAAAAGGGACGGGTCTTTAGCGGAGCCAGGCCAACCGGACGGCAGCATCTCGGCAATTACCTGGGTGCCATCCGAAACTATGTAGCCCTTCAAGACGACTACGAGTGTGTCTACTGTGTGGTAGATTTGCACGCCTTAACGAGTCTCACCGAAACGGAATTTCTAAAAGACCACACTTACGATATGGTGCTCGATTGGCTGGCGGCTGGCATGGATCCGAAACGTTCCATTATCTTTGTCCAGTCCCACGTCCCTCAGGTGACGGAACTGCACACCATTCTCTCCATGACGACTCCTCTCGGTATGCTGACCCGGTTGCCCACTTTCAAGGAAAAAGTTCGCCAGCAGCCCGACAACGTCAACTATGGCCTGGTGGGCTATCCGGTACTCATGGCGGCTGATATCACCCTCTACAAGGCTGACACTGTGCCCGTGGGTGTGGACCAAGCCGCTCATCTGGAGTTCACCCGCGAGATCGTGCGCCGTTTCAACTATCATTTTGGCCCCACCCTCATCGAGCCCCAGATCAAGCTGACCGACTTTCCAAAAGTCCTGGGCACTGACGGCGTCAACAAAATGAGCAAGAGTCTGAACAATCACATCGAGCTGGCGTCCTCGCCCGAAGAAATCCAAGAACGGGTCATGACCATGGTCACCGACCCGGCCCGCCGTTATCGCACCGATCCGGGCCATCCTGAGATATGCAACGTCTTTACTCTGCACAAACACCTCTCTCCTGACGACGCGCCTCGGATTGAGGCCGACTGCCGCAACGCGGTTATCGGCTGTGTGGAGCACAAAAGGTGGTTTGCCAAAGACCTGGCCGATTACTTTGCCCTCTTCCGGGCCCGGCGTGCCGAATTCGCCTCTGACCCCAACTACGTGTGGGAGGTCCTGACTGATGGGGCCGAGCGGGCCCAGGCTATCGCCAAAGTGACCATCGCAGAGGTGAAGGAAAGGGTAGGCCTGCCATAAAACCCGGCTTCAAGCCCTCGAGGAGGAAGTCATGGAAATCGCCGTTGCGGACAGAAATAATACCGGTTCGCACCCCAAATGCACAAAAGGGCCTATCTGCGGATAGGCCCTTAATTATATGGATTTCTTCAATTCATTTCTGCTATACCAATTTACCCAGATCTGCTGCTGCACGCTTCATATCCAAGAAGAGCATACCCAACTTGGCCTCTTTGCGGGCCAACACGGTAAGCACAGCCTCTTCGCCTACATCCAAGAGGAGAACGTAGCCGTTGTCGCCTCGGATGTAGACCTGATCCAATGCGCCACGTCCCAACTCCATAGCGATGCGCTCGCCCAGGGAAAGCATAGCTGCCGACATGGCCGAGACCCGGTCCTCTTCCACATCAGGTGGCAGAGCCGAGGCCATAATCAGACCGTCAATGCTAACCAAAGCGCCAGCCTCAACGTCCGTCGAACTGGTCTGCAAGTCTCTCAAACGACCCACCATTTGCTCAGTCCTCGAATTCGCCATCGCCCTATATCTCCTTTACCTACGGCTAACTACAGCCAAAGTTCCAAGTTGCCATCGAGCCAGGAGCTTTACCGAAATCCATTGAAAGCTCGCCACCTCAGGACGGCTCTCCGCATACATACCAATAATAGCACAACTCTGAGGTCATGTCAATTGAGAGGGTTTCTTTCTGCATATTGTCAGAACAGGTGGAATGTGCTATACTTGATGTTGACCGGTAACACGTCTCTGTCCAACGGGGCACGTGTGCGACGGATAAGTGTGAGGGGGTCCTCTTCATGACAATCAACGAAGAACAACTCCGGAGCCTGCTGCTGACCTTCGCTGGATTGGCTGTCCTCAGTCTGGTGGCAGCCATCCTGCTCACCCTCGTGACGTACCGACGGTTGCGGCGTCTGCGCCTGCCCCCCGATGCCGATTTCATGACCTGCCTGCGAGCCGTGCCCATCTCAGTGGTGATCATCCTCGATCTGCTGGATTTCGGCCTGGATGTCTTCTCCGCGCCCATCGCCTGGGTCATGTTGGGCAAACTGAGCTTGCAGGGCCTGAGAGGGATCGCCGTCCTTGAAGAGCTGATCCCCGGCACGCAACTCTTGCCCACCATGACCTTGGCCTGGATAGGCATTCGCCTCTATGACAGATTCATCAGCCAGCGGTGAAAAGCAGAGCCACTTGCTTGCGGCGCAGGCGGCCTTTTGGATAAAAGGCGTATTTTTTCGCTTGATTTTTTAGAACACCCAGGCTATAATAGGAGCTAATTGCAGAAAGCCATCTGCGTCAAGCAGGCAGCTTTTGTGTTTTCAGGAGGTGGATGATGTTAATCAGTTATCGAGGTGTGATAGACGGGGGACGGGTACGGCTGCGCGAGGCGGTCACTCTGCCCGAAGGAACCGAGGTGATTGTAACGGTGTTGTCCACAGAGGTAGACCTGGGCGAGCCCACAGACGAAGAGTTGGCCCACCTGGCTATGACCGGCGGAGCGTTCGACTGGCTGAAAGATGAGCCGGAGCTATACACCGACGCTGACTTGGCGGAGCGTTTTCCATGGGCCTGTTGAAGCGTGGGTGGGTGGTGCTGGCCTCGTATCCATTCACTGACCTGACGGCCGTCAGACGCCGGCCGGCGTTGGTGGTGCCAGCCAGTGACCGGCCTGGTGACGATTGTATCCTGGCATTCATCACATCCAGGACGGAAAAGGTGGGAGCGACAGATTTGCTGTTGGACGTGGCCGATCCCGACTTTGCAGCCATGGGCTTGCGCGTGTCCTCAGTGGTGAGGTGTGGCAAGCTGATGACCCTCAGTCACCGCTTGCTGGTCGGACGCATAGGCTACCTAAGTGACCAGCCAATGAAACAGGTCAATACACGCTTGCGGGTGGCTTTGGAGTTGTAGCTCTAAAGAGAATGACACTTATGTCAAGCAAGTGGCTTTTGCTGTGAAAAGGGCTCGAGTGTGCAATAAGCGATGAAATAGTATCCATGATCGTAACTACTCACCCTGTCATTGCGAGAAACGAAGTGACGAAGCAATCTCATTGTCGCTCATCTGAGATTGCTTCGCTACGCTCGCAATGACATCGTCCAGAGCTATCCCGAGAGTGAACCGATCACTTTTCAGACATACCCTGAGCAGTTACCCATGATCTTAATAACTGGAGCCACGGGCTTCCTGGGCCACAATCTGTGTGAATATCTGGCGGGCCGTGGGGCGTTGATGCGGGCTCTCGTCCGCCCCACCAGCGACTATGCTTTCCTCGAAAAGTTGGGAGTCGAACTGGCCTGGGGGGACCTGAAGGATGCGAAGGCCGTGGCCAGAGCCTGTGAGGGTTGTCAGGAGGTCGTACACGCTGGGGCCAAGTTCCGCCTCTGGGGGCCGTGGGAAGAGTTCTACCGAGCCAACGTGATGGGCACCCACCATATCCTGGAAGCAGCCTGCCAGGCCAAGGTACGCCGTTTCGTCTACGTTTCCACCGTAGCCGTCATCGGTCGCCCTATCCCCGGCCGTGTCATTGACGAGGAACACCCCTGTGCCCCTCTGGATCCCTACCAATACACCAAGCTGATGTGCGAAAGGCTGGTGCTCCGCTATCACGCCCGGCGGGGCCTGCCGGTCATCGTCATGCGTCCGGGCGCTTTCTATGGCCCCTGGGGGCACTATAGCCTCAATCGCCTTCTCTTCGACGATTTCTTGCGCGGCATCCGCATCCAGGTCCACCATGGGCGTCACATCACCTTCCCCGCCTACGTGAAAGATGCCTGTTGGGCCATTGAAGCTCTTTTGGAGAGAGGGCGGATGGGTGAGATCTACAACGTCTCCGGTGAAAGCATCTCTCACCGCCAGGCCAGCGACATCATCAGCCGCCTGGCGGGCAAGAGCACCTGGCGCTTCAACGCCCCCGAAGGCTTGATGGTCACCGTGGCCAGAGTCCTGGAAATTCTGGCCCGCTTCACCAGGCGGGAGCCCTGGTATCCCCTGAACCTGTATCCCTACATATTCTACGATTGGCCGGTCTCCAGCGAAAAGGCCGAGCGAGAGCTAGGCTTTCAGCCCACATCTTTCGAGGACGGAGCCCGCCAGACTTTGGAGTGGTATCGGGCTAATGGCATCCCAAGCAGTTTTTTCCGCACAATAGCATCGGCTTTCAGGCACACTTTGGTCAAAAAGTTCGACCTATCCAGGTCTTGATTTTTGCCCTTAGAATTGTGACTCTGCCGGCCAAACTGGCTCACCAGGCCAGCCTGGAAGAAGGCAAAGCGCAGGTCGGACATTCATGGGCTATGGATACACATAAGCGTTATACCGAAGCATCCATCAAGACGGCCACCAACATCAGGGCCATGGCGCGGTCGGCGATGATGCGTAATTTATCGCAGCTATCCTTGCCTGAGATTGACGCTGTGGTTGATCTGGTGGCGCGGGTGACTCCAGCCGGCAATGTGCCGGGAGTGATCCTGAATGGGTTGGCACGCCTGTCAGGGCACATACCACCTCTCAAAACAGTCAAGAGAGACATTGATCTGCTGTTTAAGGGTGTTGAGCAGTTCCTCGACAAAGCGGTATATGGCGCAGTCTTTGCCGGACCGGCTGCTGTCATCTGGGGCTACCAGAATCTGCTCAAGCTGGCAGGCAAAGACCCGGAGGATTCTTTCCCGGAAGGGACGTGGCAGTTCTACGTGGATTATGCCTTGCGAGAAGACACCGCCCGCCATGCTAACGAAACTCATGGCTTTGACACCCTACTCAACCAGCACCAAATTCACCTCAGTGCCGTTGACCGTGTCACAGCCTGGGTGATGGCCGCTATCCACTGTTTGCATCAATACGACAATCTACTAGAAAATGAGTGGCGTGAGCGCGTCTATACCCACCTACTGCGTGAAGTAACCGTAAATGAGCCAGACGCTGCACGCTACGCCCGGCCCTACCGCGATTGGAAAAGGCAACGTCCCTACGGTCGTGGCTCGGATGCTGAGGCCAGTAACACCTATCCTATATATCGTCGTACCAAGTTTGACCGTTTCCTGGAAGATGCGACGCGCGATTTAGGCGGTGATCTGCGCCGCGAGTGGGTTGAACGGGTAGGCATGGCCGAAGAGAATGATCTTCCCGCCTATCAGCAGCAAATGACGATTCTGGCCTATCTCGAACCCGGCCCGTATGGTGAGACGCGCACGCCGATCCCGCTAAAACAGGCCTACATCGGCGTTATTTATCAGGGACACTACTATCTGATACCAGTTTGCTCACCGGGCACAAATCAACCGGCGGTTGTGACGACCGTGCGGGCGCAGGTTGCGGCCTTGATGATCTATCCTTCCGATGCGCCTCCCACCCAACTGGCCTCTCTGGCCAGGGTCAAACGGGCCGCGTTGCCCGGCTTGCGTAGCGAGATGAATCAGACCTTGATCAAGGAACTGGATGCTCTTCGGCTGGCCCCGATTCTGATAAATTGCGATCGGTGTCCGCGCCACCTGCCCCTGTCCGAGTTGCGCCAGGCCGAACGGGGCATAGGCGACCATGCGCTAACTTTGTTCGATACCGGCGAAACCATCGCCTTTGACCAGTCCCATATCTTTTTCGATGGGGGATGGGGTGCTGCCCTGGCCGAAATTCTGACGAACGAGGCTCTGTCCTGGGCAGTCTATCTCAACACGTTGCCTCCTGCACAGCCTGGCAAAGCGCGTCCCTATGCGCTTGCCAGCCAATTTCAGGCCTCTGAACTGGAGCTCATCCAGCAAGCTCCACGGGTTACACCTGAAGCCGGTGCAGAAACCGATGCTGTTAATCTCAAGGCTATTCTAACGCTGCGCAAACTCTTTAAGCGACGCAATGATTTGATCCAGTTGACTGTGAACGATCTCCTTGTGCTCTATCGTGCCATCCACGCTGTTACTTACCAACCCAACTCTGAGCTGCTCACGGAAATGGAAGACCTGACCCACAAAAGCGCTACCCGGCAGGCTGCTCTGGCTGTATTGGAAGCGATAGAGCGTTCCAGACAAGTTAACCCAGCCATCGGGATCCCGCTAGATGCCAGTCGGCGTTCCCCACGCGACCGTCTCTATCCGATGACCTTTGAGGTCCCGCTGAACGAGCTGGATTTACTTGATTTACACGAGCGGGTCATAGAAGCGCTGGACGCCTACGAGAGTGCAGTTGGAGACCGTGCGGCCCTCTATGCTGAGTTTGACCAACTTCAGCGTATCTATCTGGCGACGCTAGCTGGCTTTGGGGCGATGTTGAGCAAAGCCAAGGAGATTGCCATTGTGGGCGAAAGTGCCAGTGTCGGCACGATCAAGTTGCTGGCCCATATACCGGCCCCACTTCAGCGCATGATGGATGCGATTCCTGGACACTTTGACGTGCTGAATGACCTTATCAAGGGGCGTGAGGTATTCTCCAACATGGGAGCGGTAGCACCAACCAGCACGCTCACCCGGTTTATCACCGCCAAAGACGACAACGACAAAAAGACGCTGGCATGGGGTGTTATCACCGATGCGGATGGCGTGATGCGCATCACGCTGCGTGATTTCCGGCCTCACGTGGGCATGTTGGAGGCACGTGGGCGTAAGGATCTAGCCACCCGCATCACCCAAGACTACCTCGATACCTATGTGCATGGTCTAAACAACTTTGTTCGTGACCTGCGACGTATTACCCGGACCAGTCGTGAAACCCACCTGCGGAAACCGGAGAGAAGCGATGATTGAAGATCCTTTGATTGGACGGCAACTCGCAAATTTCCAGATCGAGCGCCTCATCGGACGGGGCGGTATGGCCCAGGTCTATTACGGGTGGGACGTGAAGCTAGAACGTCCGGTTGCGCTCAAGGTGATTGATGCCCGCTACCGGGACAACCCGGCCTACGCGGAGCGCTTTGTGCGCGAGGCGCGGGCTGTGGCGACATGGCGGCATGGGAATATCATCCAAATCTACTATGCAGATGACAAAGATGGACTCTACTACTTTGTTATGGAGTATATTGACGGGCTAGACCTGGGTACATTGCTGTCCCAATACGCGGCCGAAGGCGAACTGATGCCCCAAGATGACGTGCTGCGCATAGGGCAAGCTATGGCCAGTGCTCTGGACTATGCACACCAAGAAGGCGTTATTCATCGCGATGTCAAACCGTCGAATGTGATGGTGGCGGACGATGGCCGAGTGGTTTTGACCGATTTCGGCCTGGCAATGGATATACAGCAGGGATCGCTGGGCGAAGTGTTTGGTAGCTCGCTTTACATTGCGCCGGAACAGGCCCGCTCTTCTGCTGACGCCGTCCCGCAATCTGATCTGTACGCATTGGGCGTCGTGCTGTACGAAATGCTGACAGGGGTGGTGCCGTTTGATGACCCCTCGCCCACTAGCGTGGCCCTTCAGCATTTGACTCAGCCGCCGCCGTCCCCACGGAAGATCAATCCCGACCTTGGCGAAGAGATCGAGGCCGTTCTACTGAAGGCGCTGAGCAAATCTCCTGATGAACGCTATCAAACTGGCGGCGAGTTGATTGACGCTTTGGAAAGAGCTTTGCAGACCAGCCAGCCAGTCCCTGTTGAAAGAGGCGAACTACTGTCATTGCCGGCCGGTGTTCAACCCAGGACGGCGCGTTCTCTGTCAAGGGTATCAGTGGACGAGAAAGTGGCCTTGCATTTGCAAGCCAGAGGGAAGCCGGCCCCACCCAGGGGGGATGCCAGCTTGCTTGGGCAACAACTCGACGAATACCGTCTCGACGATTTGCTGGGGCAAGGGGGCATGGCACGTGTCTACCGAGGGTTAGATATGCGCCTCAATCGTCGTGTGGCCATCAAGGTGATAGATGCGCCGTTCCGCACCGATTCAGACTATATCATGCGTTTTGAGCGCGAAGCCAAGGCTATCGCCAAACTAGAGCATACCCACATTGTCACATTGTATCGCTACGGTGAGGCCAACGGCCTGCTCTACATGGCGACGCAGTACATCGAAGGGGCTGATCTGGGTTCTGTGCTGGCCATGTACCGAGAAGATCAAGAATTCATCGAACCGGGAGAGGCCAGTCGAATCGTGCGAGAGGTCTGCCTCGCTCTGGACTATGCGCATAGCCAGGGTGTCATTCACCGCGATGTCAAACCTTCCAACATTATGTTGGACAAGCAGGGGCGCGCCATTCTGACCGACTTTGGCCTGGCTCTACTCACCGATCTGGGAACACGAGGTGAGATTTTTGGTTCTCCTCACTATATCGCTCCAGAGCAGGCGATTTCATCGGCTAAAACTGTGCCACAAAGCGATTTCTACGCCATTGGGGTCATTCTGTATGAGATGTTCACGGGTGAACTTGCCTTCGACGCTGAGGATCCCCTGGATGTTGCTATGCTACAAATGACCGAGCCACCTCGCCCACCGCGAGAATTGCGTCCTGACATAAGCCCGGAACTTGAAGCGGTGATTCTGAAGGCGCTGGCTAAAGAACCTGAAGAACGTTACCAAAGCGGAGCCGACCTGGCAGATGCACTGGATCAGGCTTTGCAGGCCACACCTGTTGAAGCGCCATCGCCATCACTCGCCACAGCCCCACGCCTCTCGGTCCTCGAGCGTGTCACAAGGGAGCTGGCAGATCACCCGCTTCCACCGATTCCGGCTGCCGTGGCCACACCCGCTCCCCAACGGGTTCAACCCGAGACCGCTCCAACTCTAACGACACCTACAGTTTCCGCTACTTCTCCGGCGAGCAAACGTCTGATGGTCTATGCAGGTGTAGGGGCAGGCATTTGCACGTTTTTGATCACGCTGTTGGCCGCTGTGTGGTTACTGGTGAGTGGAAGCCCTAAAGGGATAACGGAACGGGCCACAGCGACTGAGACACCATTGTCTGTGGTGGAGAGCGAAGTGACTGCAACCGAAACGGGTGACAGCGGCCTCGCAACAATGGAACCCGCCTTGACTCCATCTCAGGTGCCACCGACGACAGCCTCTCTGACTGTTGCTCCCACACTGTCGCCTATCAGCATACCCTCTGCCACGCCCATGCATACAGCGACGCCCACCAGCATGCCCACTCTCACCGAGACGCCCACGGCTACCCCCACGCCTACCGGGACTTTCACACCGACGGCGACACCCACTGAGTCTCCAACCCCCATCGGCCCGGCAAGCTACGAGCTGCTCATCGCGAAACGCGATGAGGATAGCCTGTTCGTGGTCAATCAGACAACGGAAGCTTTTCCTCTAGCATTGCTTCGCCTGGGCGATGGTGAGGGGGCGATCAACGGTACGGATTGGGGCGTGGATATGCTCGAAAGCGGCGCTTGTGTCACTGCATGGAAAGAGAAAGGCAAACCCCGACCGCCGGATGGGCTGACATGCGATCAGGTTGGCGAATCCCTGACTCGTGGTGGAGGAGATCTCTTTTGGAAAGAGGCGTTTAACGTCTACTATGATGAGCGACCGGTCGGTATTTGCGAGAAAGATCAGAAAGAATGTTCTATCAACATTCCTACTCAGGAGAGCTATACCCTGCTCATCGCGAAACGCGATGAGCAGGGCCTGTTCGTGGTCAATTGGACAGCGGAAGCCTTTCCGCTTGCCCTGCTTCGCCTGGGCGATGATGAGGGTGCAATCAACGGTACAGACTGGGGCATCGAGATGCTCGGAAGCGGTGCTTGTGTCGTTGTATGGAAAGATGAAGGCAAACCCCGACCGCCGGATGGGCTGACATGCGATCAGGTTGGCGCACACCTGACCCGTGATAAGCCAAATCGCTTTTGGGAATCTAGATTTAACGTCTACTACGGCGGGCAACCGATCGGTACTTGCGCGGCTAAACCCAAGAGATGTTTTGTCAGCATTTCTATAAAATAGGCAAGTTACCTCTGAACCTGTCCGGAGAGCCTGGAATGGGTAGGAACTCGCCAGCCATGACCAGCGCATCACCGGACAAGCTTTAATGCAATCACCTCAGACCAGCAAGGTTTCAGGGGCTATCCTCCAGTACCCGTTTCGTATCCTCGTAGCCCAGCTTGATTAGCTGGCGTATCTGATCCTGCTCATAGCGCAAGATCAGGTCGAGGCCCAGAGGTTTGCTGGGGGCAATCAGGTGATAATGCACAATGCGATGGTCTCCGGTATCGAGCCCGTGCTCACACAGGGTGTTGATGTATTTGAGTTGTTTCAAGGCCATCTTGAACGAGGCCAGGACGGCCAACTCGAAAGCTAAACAGGCCCCATCCAGCAGGTTGCGGGGCACGGAGAGTTTACGCGCGCCGATCTGGGAGAGCAGCACGATGTAGATTTCTTCGGCACCGGCATCAATGGCCGGCCCCAGGGGCGTGTTGGCCATGGTGCCACCGTCCCAATAGGTGACATCGTCAATCTGGGTCGAGGGGTAGATGACGGGAATGCTGCAACTGGCCAGGATGTGCCTGGCGGTGATGTCCTGATTGCTGAAAACCCGTAGCTCCCCCGCCTCCACGTCCACGGCGGTGACGCGCAGCTTTTTGGGGCTGGCCGGTATACGGCTGAAGTCAATGTGTTCCAACAGAGTGCGCTCCCAGGGCGAGTGATCGAGCAGGTTCCGCCAGCGGAAGAAATTCCAAAAGTCCCAGCGGCTCTTGTGCACTCGCCTGGTGTCCATGGCCAGCCACATACGCTCCAGATCATTGGGCGAGGCGCCAGCGACGATGGCCGCCGCGTTGATGGCCCCGATAGAGGTTCCGACCAATATCTCGGGCTCGATGCCGTGCTCGTGAAGGCTTTTGTAGACGCCACACTCATAGGCTCCCCGCCCACCCCCACCTGACAATACCAGACCGCAAACCGGTTTCTCAGCCATGATTTCCCCTCCTCCTCGTCTTGTATTCAGCCACTCTGGCGAAGGTTGTGAATAGCCATAGCAATAGAAAGGCACTTTTGGCCTGCAAGTTGCTGCCAAACCTTGGCCAGGGTTCCCCTGATCCGAACGGACGTGGTTATTCTACTACAGAAGACGTCTTTTGTAAACTTTTTTCCAACTGAAATCGTAGCCGATCAAAGCGACCATGCCCAGGAAACACAGGAGGCCGAACCAATCGCCCGTTCTGGTGTAGAAGGTACCGCTGGGGGACGGCAGGGGCACATCGGCGATGAGCACCATTTTAGCCCGCCTGTCGGTAGGGCTGGCGGCCAGCACCCGCCCGTAGGGGTCAATGATGGCCGAGCCGTAGCGCCAGTCGGCCTTGACGATGCTGACGCGATTTTCGGCGGCGCGAAAGACGTCGTGCAAGGGATCATAAACGACCATGGGCTGAAAATCGTGGGTGGTATGGGCCACTAATTGGGCGCCTTTGCGCACCAGCTTGCGGGTCGTGTCGGTGAAAACGTTGTCGTAGCAGATGATGGTGGCCAGGGTGCCAAAGGGTGTCTGGTAGGTGGGATAGGTGCGCTCGGTTATGAAGGCTTCGCCGGTGAAGGGGATGGGGTGGTCCTGGCCGTAAACGCCCAGGAACTGGCCATCTGGTGAGATGAGCGTGGCCTCGTTGCGCATGCCGGGCACAAAGCCCAACCACCAGCCCAGGTTGCCTTCATCGGGCAGGATGAAATAGGCGCTGACCAGATAGATGCCGGTCTCTTGCACCAGGCGGACCAGTCTGGCTTTGGTTGGCGGGTGCTCCTGCGGGTCCAGCCACAGGGAAGCCTCGGGCCAGACCACGAGTTTGGCCCCCTGGGCCGCAGCCTCCCTGGTGAGGGGCTCCAGGTCGTCGAGGACGGCCCTGGCCATGCCTGACCAATCTCTCCTCCACCAGAGGCGGTAGACCTCGGGAAAATCGCCCAGGTCTCCGCCCACCTGCACGGCAGCGACGCGCAACAACGAACTCTCCATGGCTGGCTGGCTGCCGAGCAGAGCAAACCCAAGCCCGTGGGCGAGGAGGACGACGGCCGCGGCAACGGCCAGAGGTATTTTGACGTGGGGGCCCTCACCCTCCCCCCGGCCCTCTCCCGGCCCCCTCCCTGGCCCTCCCCCACTCGTGGGGGAGGGAACTTGGGAGAGGGAGGGGGTGTAAGTAATGATGGCCAGGCCCAGGGCATAGTTGGCCAGGATGACGATAAAGCTGACGAGCCACACTCCTCCCAGACTGGCCAGTTGTATCAAGGGCAGATTGTTGTGCTGAGTTATGTAAAGCATACCCCAGAGGTGTCCCAGTTGTGCTTTGTGGCGCAGGTATTCGAAGCCGACCCAGCCGACGGTGGGAAAGAGGAGAAAGAAGCGATAGCCCGTTCGCCGGTGGAAGCCAACCGTTCCATTGGGGATGCCGAGCAGGAAGATGAGGCCGCCTACGATCAGAACGCCGAGGAGGGGGAGAAAGCCCACGGGGTCGCCACGAAGGTATCCCAGGGGGAACGTTTCGAGGAGAATGATGCCCATGAGAATGGCCCAGGCGAGGGCTGGAAAGAGTTTGCCCTGCCCATCGGTGTTGGCAAAGATGAATTGGGCCACGATGACGGGCACAAAGGCTATCCAGGCCAGGTATCCAAGGTCAAAGGGCGGGAAGCTGAGGTAGAGCAGGATGCCTGAGAGGATGCTCAGGCCCAGGCCGATGACGAACCTACCCGTCTTGGCCGGGCTTGCGGTTGAGAAGATGCTCGATGGGGCTTTGTGGGGCATGGGGTGGCCTCCTTGTGGGGGATTGCTGTCACGATGCATAGTATAGCACGAAGCAGCGGGGAAGGCAATAGAGGGGCTCGTATGTCATTCTGAGCGACCGAAGGGAGCGAACTATTGCGATACAGGCGCCACAGGCAGGAGAGCGGCTTTGTGTTTGGTGGAGGGGCGTTTGAAACACGAAGGACGCGAAGGGGAGCGAAGGACACGAAAGGGGAGTGAGGACGCTGAGAGGGGCTGGCTGTCAACTACCACTGTTGCGCAACTATTGCACCACTGTTGCGGTGTAGACGGCACAGGCGGTACAGGGGATTCAGGGAGCGGATTGAACGGATTTTTTTTTGGGGGGGGGGACGGGGATCGCGGAAAGGGGGAGGGGGGGGAGGGCGCGGGGGGGCAGCGGGATGAATCGCTATTGAGGGGCGCGGGA
>SOHZ01000462.1 GCA_004377365.1 Anaerolineales bacterium
TATTATGACCCACTTATTCTGTAGCTGGGCAGTTGCTGTTTGTCCAAAGTCCAATCATATACGACTTGATCTGACTCAATGCGGGTGAGAGAATCGTGGATAGTCTCCAGGTATTGTCGAAAAGTCGTTAGGTCTTCCAGAGACAAACTGTGCAGTTCTTTAGGCATATATGGCATGGCAAAGTTCCTCGGCGGGTCTATGTGCTTTTCCCGCTTTAGCTGCATTGTTGCTTGATCCCAAAACTCTGGATCTAACCGATCTAAGACAACTGCGTGCGAACAGTTGTTTTCTGTTTGCACGTATGTCACCTGTACTACGGCAAGCGGCTGTTCGATGTGCTGCCCATCAGACGTATAGTGATCTATTCGATAGACTAGCAATCGTGTACCCACCTCTAGGTTTTCTTCCTCGCCAATGTTAAGCATTACTCCTACCCTTCTATCCTCTATTGGCAGAATAGCCACGACTCGGACGTTGCCCCCGCCCTGGATTGTGTCAGCTAGACGCCTTGCCTTTTCAACAGTCGCAAAATCGTTTATCAACTCCGTCAACGTTTTGACCTTCTGCCGATGCTCGTAGTATATCGCGGCTCGCCCTTTTCGTTCTCGAAGCCGGTCTCGAATTAATGGGACCACGGCTAGCAGCGCTGCAATGATGGACAAGACAAACAGCACCCAGAACAATAATGTCCATCTAGCATGCGCAAACTCAAGGTAAGATGCGATAAACGCTATGAGAGAAAGGAAGAAACGCACCCACGGTGATTGCAAGACCCTTGACCAGAACGATCGCTCCACAATAGTATTCACCTTCTCAAACCAAAAGGCCGCCCTTGACCAGGCGGCCATCCCGTGCTACAATACTATTACCTAGCCGGGTGCCCTATTCACATGGCAGGACATTTCCCCTCGCTGGGCAGACGAGGGGCTTTTTTGGAACTTACTCAAAATGTTGGTGGAGATTCCATGTACATTGGAACTTTCATAAGCGTCCTGGCGTCTAATAGATGTATTCATCATGAGAGAGCCACTACGAGATCTCCACAGCCTACAAGACATAGACCTGGCAGAACTGAATCTAGACCCGCCGACACACGAATTGGTACAGCGGCTACTCAACTGCATCGAGACACTCGTTGCGGAGTTGGACGAACTGCGGGCTGAGAACCAGCGATTGCGTGATGAGATTGCGCGGCTGAAGGGCGAGAAAGGCAAGCCAAAAATCAAGGCCAATCGCTCCCCAGACCGAGCCCCTGATAGCAAACCCCGACCAGATCGCAGATCTAAGTCACGTGCCGACTCAGGCCAGCGCGTGCCTCGGAAAGAACGGATCAAGATAGACCGTGAAGAGGTCATCAAGCTGGACCGTAGCCAGTTGCCCCCAGATGTAATGCATCGTGGCTATCGGGATGTGGTCATTCAGAATATCATCTTCAAGACCGACAACGTTCGCTACCGGCTGGAGCGAGTCTACTCGGAGAGCAAAGGCCAATTCTACGAAGCCTCTTTGTCCGAGGCGCTGCAAGGGCAGTCCTATGGCAGCGAGTTGCAAGCCTTCGTGATTATGCTCTACTTTGAATTGCGCGTGACAGAGAAGAAGATCCTCAACTTGTTGCAGTCGGCGGGCATCGTCATCTCAGATGGTCAGATTTCGAACATTCTGATCAAAAAACATCTCCAACTTTTCGCTGAAGAACGCAAGGCGGTTCTGCGGGCCGGGCTGCAAACCACCTCTTACCACCACATTGACGACACAGGGGCACGAGTGGCAGGCGTGAACCACTACTTTTCGACGCTGTGCAACCCCTACTATTCGAGCTTCTTCACCCATCGGCGCAAGAACCACGATACGGTGGCGGGCCTGTTGTCGTTGCTGGAAGAGCCAACCGAGGGGAAAGGTGCACAACCCGCAGTTCTCACTGGGGATGGGCAGCCGCCTCAACAACAGTCTTCTGAGCCTTGTGTTGAGCGTGCTGAAGCTCCAACCGCAGAGCAGAAGCAATTGGGTGACTACGTGTCGATTCTGATTTGTGATGATGCCCCACAGTTCCACAACCAGACCGAGCATCGAGGTCTATGCTGGATACACGAAGAGCGACTCTTCAAGAAGCTGCGTCCCTTCTTCGAGGCCCATCAGAAACTGGTAGATGACTTTCGATCTGAGATCTGGGACCACCACGACCGACTCAAAGCCTACGCCGCCGCGCCAACAGAAGAACTGAAGCAGGAATTATCGGCAGACTTCGATGAACTCTTTTCGCGCACGACCGGCTATGATGAACTCGATCGGCGGATTGCACTGACCGGCCAAAAGAAGCGCGAGTTGCTCCTGGTGTTGGACTTTCCCGAAGTGCCGTTGGACAACAACGATGCCGAACGCGCACTGCGCGAATACGTCATCAAGCGCAAGATCTCCTATGGAACCCGCACGGATGACGGGACCGAGGCGTGGGAGGTGTTCCTATCGCTCTTGGACACCTGCCGCAAGAATGGCGTCAACTTCTACCACTACCTGTGCGACTGGATTTCAAAGTCCTATGAGATGCCATCCCTGGCTTCTGTTGTGTTGGCTCGTGCCCAGGATGGCCCAAGCTAAACCGGATCTTGAGCAAGTTCCTTTTTTGTTTATTGGCTACAATTCGAGAACACCTTTCGCTACTCACTATTATAGCACACCTGCTCCAAGTTTTCAATAGGGAGTATGGGAGCGTTACGCATTTGGGACAAGCTCCCGAAGGGTTTCAGGCGACCAGCCCAG
>SOHZ01000317.1 GCA_004377365.1 Anaerolineales bacterium
CTCGACCGGGGCTACTTCAGCCGCCGGCACCTCTGCCTCGGCCAAGACTTCTTCGGCAGCGGGAACCTCCTCCAAAGTCGGCTCCTCCAGTCCCTCCGGCGTTGGCGGCTCTGATACCCGAGCTTCGACGGGCTCTTCCCCCAATTGCCTCAACCAGTCGGGAATGTCTTCTTCCTCCTCGGCCATTGGTAAGCCCATCTTCTCACTCGGAGGCGCTTCCTCGGTCACTCTCCCTCTCAGTTGTTGTAGCCAATCGGGGATCTCTCCTTCCTCCTCGACTTCTGACGGCTGAAGGACTGCTGGCTCCTCAACAGCTTCTTCCACCAACGCCTGAGGACCAACAGGAGCTTCTTCTATCCCTTTGTCAGGTTCCTCAGACACATCCTTCAATTGCCGTAACCAATCAGGGATTTCCTCAGCCTCCACTGGCCCTGTTACTTCGGCAGCAGGTTCCGCCATCATGGGCTCGCGTTCTGGTTCTTCGGCCACTGGCTCTGGGGTTTTCTCCCGCGCTTGACGCAACAAATCAAGAGCTTCCTCATCTACAGATGTGATCTCAGGAGCCGCAACTGATGGTGGTTTTTCTACCACTTCCTCGGGGGCCACGATCACATCCTCGAGCC
Source organism: Anaerolineales bacterium (assembly GCA_004377365.1). Lineage (GTDB taxonomy): Bacteria > Chloroflexota > Anaerolineae > E26-bin7 > E26-bin7 > E26-bin7. The sequence goes on from SOHZ01000317.1 coordinate 624, forward strand.
GTGGGATTTCTTTGATTTGGGGAGAAAGGGGGGAAAGATAACCGAACAACTCTTGGGCAACCGTGTTCTCTGGATCAAGAGCCTGTGCTACCGCCAGTCTGGCTGTCGCTTCCTCTTTAAGCTCTTCGTTATCGCTATGGAACCAGACTTCTCCCCAGATCAGATTAGCCTTCAAACAATTGGGCAGTTTCTCCAAGATGCTCAAGCATAGTTCAGAAGCCTCCAGCCTTTGCCCATTGCGCCACAGGGCTTCAGCCAAAGCAACCTGTATATCTACCCTCTCCTCGTCTTCCTCCAAAACTATTTTGAACTCTTCAATAGCTTGCTGTAGCTGTCCCCCCCTTGCATAAATCCGGCCCAACCCTCCCCGCGTAGGTTTTATCCTTGGTTTCTCCACCTTATCACGGCGCATGTAGAGACGCCTCAGTTCCTTGCGGACCACCTCTGCATTATCAGGAGCCAATTCAAAAGCACGCTCCATCTGCCAGATGGCCTCGTCCAGGTCCCTTGCCTCATAAATTATACTCAACCCGACATGAGCGATAAAGTCTTCGGGATCAGCGATCAGGACACGGTTGAAAAAGTCCTCTGCCTCACTGTGCATTTCCTTTTCCAGGCAAGCCTGCCCTAGGAGGCGATACGCCTCAAGGTATTTTGGATATATGCGCAGGATGTGTTGGCAGATAGCGATGGCCTGGTCGTAAGAATCGGCTCTTATAAGCTCTTTGACTTCATCACAGTACGCTCGCAAGCTGATTTCAGTCATGGCCCTTCTCCTTCGGGTCTCTCTCAGCAGCGGCGAAAGCAGCGCAAGAGTTACTCATACCTCTTTGGAAAGTTCTACGACTCCCAAAGCACTCCTCAGACCTACAATGTTCCTATTTCACTCAACCCAGTCTTTGATATATTATGCAACTTTTTAGCGAAAATGTCAACCAGTTCACATAAGAGGTTTGTCCCCCAGTCGCCAAGTCGTCACACTCTCGAGGAGGTAGGGCTGGCTTACATTTCTCATCTTACACCAGTCGGTGTAGCCCTTTGAGCTGGACGAGCAGGTCGTCAATAGGACGCTCAGGGCGAGGAGAGGGGCCCAGAGGGTCAACGATGTCCTCATCGCCCAGCAATACCTTCAGAGCGTTGAGGATGGAGTGGGATAGGACTTCCAAGTGATAACCTCCCTCCAGAGTAAAGGCGATCTTCCCTCCACAGAAATCGCTGGCCATGGCTTTCAAGGTGCGAGCCAAATGAGCGTAACCGGTTATGGACAGCCCCATCATGGCCAGAGGGTCATCCCAATGGGAATCGTAGCCCGCCGAGACCAGGATCAACTGAGGTTGGTAGCGCTCCGCCAGAGGATAGAGGAACTCATCGAAGATACACTGGAAGCCCTCGTCGCCCACCCCGCCAGGCAGGGGCACGTTGGCTGTATAGCCCTGCCCCTCGCCTTTTCCAATCTCCCGCCAATGGCCAGTGCCTGGGTAGTAGGGGTACTGGTGGGTAGAGAAATAGAGGACGGATGATTCCTCATAAAATGAGTCCTGGGTGCCGTTGCCGTGGTGGACGTCGAAATCAACGATGAGAATTCGCTCCAGGCCCTTTTCCTCCAGAGCGTAGCGGGCAGCCACAGCCACGTTGTTAAAGAGACAAAAACCCATCCCCTGGCTGTTCAGGGCGTGGTGGCCTGGCGGGCGCACCATAGCGAAGGCGTTATCCACTCGGCCATCCAGCACGGCCTCCACAGCGTCCACCAGCCCTCCGGCGGCCACCAATGCCGTATCATAAGAGCGGGAATTGGCATAAGTGTCAGGGTCCAGGTGACCTCCGCCCCTTTCGGACACCCGGCGCACCTGGTCAATGTACCCTTGGCTGTGATTCCGTTGCAACCGCTCCATCGAGATAGGAGAGGGTTTCAGCTCGGTTAACCTTTCCAACATTCCCTGCTCCCCCAGAAGGGCCATGGTCCTCTCTAAGCGCCTTTTGTTTTCTGGATGGCCTGTCATGTCATGTTCCAGGTAGATGGGATCGTAGACGTAGGCGGTTGTCATGGTTCGCCTCCTAAGAGGTTGGATTCGTGTTTCATCTTTTCCCCAATCATACCAGATTACGCCCCAATTGTAAAGTCGGGTTCAATCTGAGAGATAGTGGGCATTGCGAAACTGCCCCACTCGTGGTAAACTATGGGTGTAGAAGAAAATCCCAATGACCAAATCCAAAATCCCAAGCTTCAGAGGTGATGATTATGGCTGACGATGCTAAAAGAATGGAAGAACTGCGCAAACAGATCAACTACCACAGCTATCGCTACTATGTCCTGGATGACCCCGTCGTCCCCGATGCGGCCTACGACGCCCTGGTGCAGGAACTGCAGGAGTTGGAAACGGCGCATCCGGAATGGGTCACACCCGATTCACCGACCCAGCGGGTGGGAGGCGAGCCGCTGGACAAATTCGAAAAAGTGCGCCATCCGGCCCCCGTCCTCAGCCTGGCCAGCGCTGCCGAAGTCCAGGGGGTCCACGATTGGCTGGAGCGCATCAGTAAGCTGCTGCCAGCAAGAGTGACCGCCGCTGAGCTGGGATACGTGGTCGAGCCCAAGATTGATGGCCTGACGGTGGTGCTGCACTACCTCGATGGCGTTTTCGTCCAGGGAGCCACGCGAGGAGATGGGGAGATCGGGGAGGACATCACGGCCAATTTGCGGACTATCAAGAGCCTGCCCCTGCGCATCCCCGTCTCACCCGATGGGCCGCCCCCAGCGCGACTCGTCGTGCGCGGTGAGGCCTACATGCCCATTGACAAGTTCGAGGAGTTCAACCGCCGCCAGGAGGAAGCCGGAGAGAAGACCTTCGCCAACCCCCGCAACGCCGCGGCTGGTTCCCTGCGCCAGCTCGACCCGCGCATCGCCGCCGTCCGTCCCCTGGATCTCTTTTGCTACGCCATCGTAGACGCCGAAGGGGTGGAGACAGCCACCCAGTGGGAAGTGCTAGCCTACTTGCGGCAGATGGGTTTCCCAGTGTGCAACGACGTGGCCAGGTTCAGCAGCCTGGAGGAGGTCATCACCTACTGCCAGGAATGGATGAAAAGGCGGGATACCCTCAACTATGAGGCCGATGGGGCGGTGATAAAGATCAACGACCTGCGCACTCAAGCTGCTCTGGGGTTCGTGGGCAAAGACCCCCGTGGAGCGCTGGCTTTCAAGTTCCCCGGCCGCGAGGCCACGACCAGGATCCTGGACATCGGCATCAACGTGGGGCGTACCGGCACCTTGAACCCCTACGCCAAGCTGGAGCCAGTGAAACTGGGCGGGGTGACCATCAAACAGGCCACCTTGCATAACTTTGAGGACATGGCCCGCAAGGACATCCGCCTCGGCGATACAGTGACTGTCAAGCGGGCGGGCGACGTCATTCCCTACGTTGTGGGGCCCATCGTGGAGTTGCGCACCGGCCAAGAACGGCCCTTCGAGATACCGGAGCGCTGCCCTGCTTGCAAAGAACCGGTGGTAAAGCCCGAGGATGAGGTGGCTGTCTACTGCGTCAACGCTAGCTGTCCCGCCCAGTTGGTGCGCCGCATTGAATACTTTGTCAGCCGGGGGGCCATGGACATCGAGGGCTTTGGCACGCGGATGGCCCAACTCTTCGTGGACAAGGGGCTGCTCAAGGACGTGGCCGATTTCTACTATCTTGACCGCGCTGAAATCTTGGCCTTGGAGGGTTTCGCTGAAAAGGCCACCGACAACCTGCTGGCGGCCATTGAGGCCTCCAAGACCCGGCCCCTGGCGCGGATCATTGCAGCCTTGGGCATACGTGGCGTGGGAAGCACCGTGGCCGAGCTATTAACCGAGCACTATTCGTCTATTGACGAATTGATGGCTGCTACCCAGGAAGAGTTGGAAGCCATCGAGGGTCTGGGGCCCCACATAGCAGGCAATATCGTAGAATGGTTCTCCCGAGAGCGGCACCGGAAGCTGATAGAGAAGCTTCGGCGGGCCGGGGTACGTCTAGCTGAGGAAAGGCGGGAGAGACCAGCAGAAGAGTTGCCGCTGGCGGGGCTGACCTTTGTGATCACGGGCACTCTGCCTTCTATGAGCCGAGATGCGGCCATGGCCCTGATCCAGGAACACGGGGGTAAGGTAACCGGGTCGGTGTCCAGCAAGACAGACTATCTGCTGGTAGGCAAAGCCCCTGGCGGCACCAAGTACCGCAAAGCCCAGCAGTTGGGGGTACCGCTGATTGACGAGGCGAAGCTGATGCAGATGATCCGCCAGACTTTGCAAGGAGGCAGGGGAAAACAGTTGGACTTGGGATTGTGACCCACAGACATAGAGAGCCAGACCTGACAGGTTTAGTAACAAAACCTGTCAGGTCTTGTGAACCGTTAGGGGGAAAGAGTGGACGTCGTTGGATTGGGTTACTGCGCGCTGGACTATCTGGGCATCGTGCCCGGCCAGCCCGAGTTCGATGTAGACACCGTGAGCCTGAGCGATTTCGCCAAAAGCGGTGGCGGGCCAGTCTCCACTGCTCTGGTGGCCATGGCCCGGCTGGGAGCCTGCACGGGCTACATCGGGGTGCTGGGCGAAGATGAGGGAGGGGCGTTCCTCAAAGGGGAATTCGAGCAGGAGGGGGTGGATCTCAACCGGCTACGGGTGCAGGCCGGTGCCCGTTCGCAGATCTGCATGGTGCTGGTGGAAGCAGGCACCGGACGGCGCAGCATCCTCTGTTACCGGGCGGCAGGCGAGTTAGTGCTGGACGAAGCCGACCGGACTTGTATCTCCTCGGCCCGCTATCTGCATCTGGATGGCCATTACATGGACGCGGCCATCACCGCCGCCTGCTGGGCCCGCGCCGACGAGGTCAAGGTCTCCTTCGACGCCAACCGGCCACGGCCCAGGCTGGACGAGTTGCTCCCCCTGGTTGACGTCCTCATCGCCTCCGAGCGCTTCCCACCGGCGTACACCGGTCAGGATGATCAGGTGCAGGCTGGCCGCAGCCTGCTGGAGATGGGGCCGGAGATTGTGGTCATCACTCTGGGCGCAGAAGGCTGTCTATGCCTGTGGGAGGATCAGGTCGTCCACGTGCCCGGTTTCCAGGTGAACGTGGTAGACACCACCGGGGCGGGCGATGCCTTTCACGGCGCTTTCCTCTACGGGCTGCTACAAGGGTGGGAATTGGAGCGCACGGCCATCTTTGCCAACGCCGTGGCTGCTATCAACTGCACCTGCTTGAGTGGCCGGGCCGGTTTGCCCAGCCTCTCTGAAGTGGAGGTTTTCCTCAAAGAGAAGGCGCACTGAGGGTGTCGTAGACTGGGTGGAGAGGAGAAGGTGGCCTACAGCGAAAACCGCTTAATGATAAAAGTGAGGCAGACTTTTACTTAATACTGCATAGTTCTCCAAAGCCCTGCCAGCTCCAAGAGCCACACAGGCCATAGCGTTCTCAGCCACAAAGCAAGGCACCCCTGTCTCTTTGGTCAACAGGCGATCAACGTTACGCAGCAGCGATCCTCCGCCAGTCATGACCATCCCTCGATCAATGATATCTGAGGCCAGCTCAGGTGGCGTTTTCTCCAGCACAGACTTGATCACGCCAACAATGGCCGCCAGAGGCTCGGCGATGGCCTCGGTCACCTCGCTCGATTTGATTTTGACAGTCCTGGGCAGACCAGCCACCTGATCCCGCCCTTTGACTTCCATGGTCAACTCTTCTTCCAGAGGCAGGGCGCTCCCGATTTGGAACTTTATCTGCTCAGCCGTCTGTTCCCCTATCATCAGATTATACTTTTTTCTGATGTAAGCCACGATGGCCTCGTCTATTCTCACCCCACCGACGCGCACCGAACCGGAGGCCACGATACCGTTCATAGCGATCACCGCTGCTTCACTGGTCCCACCGCCGATGTCAATCACCATGTTGCCTGTCGGCGTAGCAATAGGCATCTCCGCTCCGATGGCTGCTGCCAAAGGCTCAGGAATAAGATAAGTCTCCTTGCCTCCCGCCTCAAGGGCAGCATCGTGTACGGCCCGGCTCTCCACGCTGGTTACCCCTACAGGTACGCTGACCATGACCTTGGGTTTAAGGAAACGGAACCGCCCACAGACTTTTTCAATGTAAAAGCGCAGCATGGCATGAGTGACCATATAGTCAGCGATGACACCGTCGCGCATGGGCCGTGCCACCTCGATAGTGTCTGGTGTCCGCCCCAACATGCTATAAGCTTCGCTACCAATGGCTACGATCTTGTTGTCGTTAGTCGAGATGGCTACTATAGAGGGCTCTTGCAGGACGATGCCCTTACCCTTCACGTGAACCAACACATTGACCGTGCCAAGATCTACCCCAATCTCTTTCCGAAACATTCACCCTCCTAAACACCTGTACCATAATCACCACTGTTGCACCACTATTGCGCTACAGGCGGTGCAGAAGTGATGCAACAGTGTAAAAGGGGCTGGCGAGGTAAAGGAGACAGGGAGCCTGTATCTCTCCCTTGTCTCCCATGTTCATCCGCCCCCTTCCGATGCATTACTCTTGTATTCTCTCCTGGGGAAGAGTCCGCCGCCGCCGCCTTTTGCGGGCCACTTTGAGTCGAACGCGGGAACGGCGCAGTGCCCCTTCAATAGCGGCGCGATCCATATCTGGGGGTTTCTCTTTCAAGAACTGTTCCGCCCGCTGGCGGGCCGCCTCGGCCCGAGCCTCGTCAATTTCGTCGGCCTGCTCAGCCGTGCCAGCCATAATGATCACCCTGTCCGGGCGCACCTCCATATAGCCTCCGCTGACGGCAAAGCTCTCCTCCTCTTCGCCCTTTTTGAGGCGCAACTCCCCCTCTTCCAAGGCAGTGATCAGGGGGGCATGTTTGGGCAAAATGCCCAGTGTGCCCATGATACCAGGGGCAACAACCATGTCCACCTCATCGGAGTAGACCTGCCGCTCCACCGTGACGATGTCACATCTTATCGTAGACATTTGCCTCCTCGCAGAAAATGGCTACCGCTGTCCGCCTCTTACTCTCGTAACTCTTTGGCCCTCTCCAACACATCATCAATAGAGCCTGCCATGTAGAAAGCTTGCTCAGGGATGTCGTCGTGCTTGCCGTCCAGGATTTCCCTGAAACCGCGCACCGTCTCTCTGACAGGTACGTAAGCGCCCGGCCGACCGGTAAAGGTCTCGGCCACGAACATGGGCTGGGAGAGGAATCGCTGGATCTTGCGGGCGCGGGCCACCGTCAGCTTGTCCTCTTCACTCAACTCTTCGACGCCCAAGATGGCGATGACATCTTGCAGGTCTTTGTAACGCTGCAGCACCCTCTGAACTTCGCGAGCCGTATTGTAGTGGTCCTCACCCACGACGCGAGGGTCCAGAATGCGGGAGGTGGAAGCCAGCGGGTCCACGGCCGGGTAAAGCCCCATCGCGGCGATAGAGCGTTCCAGGGCAATGGTGGCGTCCAGGTGAGCGAAAACAGCCACCGGAGCAGGATCGCTGTAGTCATCGGCCGGGACGTAAATGGCCTGCATAGAAGTGATGGAACCCGTCTTGGTGGAAGTGATGCGCTCCTGAAGCGCGCCCATTTCCGTGCTCAGAGTAGGCTGATACCCCACCGCCGAAGGCATCCGCCCCAAGAGAGCCGAAACCTCCATGCCGGCCATGGAGAAACGATAGATATTGTCAATGAAAAGCAGCACGTCTCTACCCTGGTCTCGGAAATACTCGGCGATACAGAGCCCAGACAGGGCCACTCGCAGCCGCACACCAGGCGGCTCGTTCATCTGGCCGAAAACCATGGCCGTCTTGTCAATGACCCCCGATTCCTTCAACTCGGTCCAGAGGTCGTTGCCCTCGCGGGACCGCTCGCCCACGCCAGCAAAGACGGAAAAGCCGCCGTGCTCGGTGGCGATGGTACGGATCAACTCCATGATGACTACCGTCTTGCCCACCCCGGCTCCACCAAAGACGCCCGTCTTGCCGCCCTTGGTGAAAGGAGCCACCAGGTCAATGACCTTGATGCCCGTCTCGAAGAACTCGGGCTCGGTCACCTGCTCCTCAAAAGGCGGAGCTGCCCGGTGGATGGGATAGCGATCAATAGCTTCAACGGGGCCCAGATTGTCAATGGGCTCACCCAGGACGTTGAAAATGCGCCCCAGGGTGTTCGGCCCCACGGGCATGGTGATGGAAGCACCAGTGTCAATGACCTCCATGCCCCGTCGCAGGCCATCAGTGGAATCCATGGCCACGGTGCGCACCCAATCGTTGCCCAGGTGGTTCTGTACCTCGACTACCAGCTTGCCCCCGTCGCGGGGAATTTCCAGGCCATTGTAGATTTCGGGGAGCTGCTCGGAGGGGAACTCTACGTCAACCACCGGTCCCACGACTTGTACGATTCTGCCCCGTGTACCTTTGGCCATTATGAAACCTCCTTAAACATCCTGCTTTTCGCACCCTCCGCTATCCTATCCGCCTCCAAAAGCGTTTTTGAGGG
>SOHZ01000484.1 GCA_004377365.1 Anaerolineales bacterium
ATGGGGCAGACGAGAATAATAAGCATGCATACTTGCATCGTTGTCCGCTTTGCGGAGAAGCGGTCACACCTGAAACAACAGCAGCAACATGGCTTGACGAACAGGAGCTGGCTAGACTAACTGGGCAAAATAAAGACAACTATGCGAGCACGGTCAGAAGCTTTGTCTTCCAAATCGAAGGCGATCCATGCATGCATCGCATGGTTTCTTTGATTCTCTGTTCTGCAACTGCCGCTGCTTCTTCAAGAATCTTCCGAGCCTCTTCTATTGGAGCCCCGGGACGCAAGCCTGTGTCGTCACATTTAGGGACTACTTCGGGCGTAATCATCCACCGAACCTTCCATAGTCCCTTTTCACCCTTTTCAAGACAGACAATACACCCGTTCGTAAAGGTCACTACCTCTCTATTCGCATCCCCAGTGAGCAACTCGCCAGCAAGCTTGCTCAGATGCGGCAAATGGCCCACTATCATGATATCCTCTGCGGTTTCAGTCAGTCGGTTCTTCCACATCTTGGGATTGGCCAGAGGGTCTAATCCTTCGGCAACAATCACTCCTTTTGTAGGACGGAGATGGTTAGCCAGAACTTGAGCGGTCTGCTGAGCCCGCAGCTTGCCGCTGTGATATATCTGGCTGACTTGAATGTGCAAGTGTTTCTCGGCATACTCTGCTACCTTTCTGATGTCTTCCCATCCTTTCTTCGAGAGAGGTCTTGCCGGATCCTCATCCTTCCGCTTGGACTCAGCGTGTTGGATCAAATACAGCGTCATCACAACCCACCGTGACCAAAATATCTCAACGCATAACTAATTAATGTTTACACGTCTGTGCATGTGTGCATAGGCATTGAGCCTCTTAAAGTAGAAGATGCATGCATGCTCAGCCTGACTACTCACCTGACGCAGAAAAAATAGCGTTTATGCGATGGCAAAGTGATCACTGGCAACGGGACATTTGGATTATGGATGCAGATGGGGAAAACCAAGAACCACTAGTGTCTGGCGGAGTCCATGGATGGCCTGATTGGTTCCCTGATGGAACAAAGATCGTCTATTCTAAGTACTACAATGACCTCAGAACTGACATAATGGTCATTGACATAAGTAGCAAAGACACAAGTGCCGTTGTTGAGGATTGGGGGCCGAATCACACCCCGAGATGGTCGCCTGACGGGTCTAAGATTCTCTTTAACCATGAAGATGAGCACATTCCAGGTGGATTGTGGAATCTTTACACAATCAATATTGATGGTACAGGCTTGACCCAGATAACGTATGGAGATTACCATCATGCCTATCCAGACTGGTCTCCCGACGGATCCAAGATTGTCGTTGCCCGCGCATTCGCACATGCATGCATGCACAAAGAAGACGCATACAAATTGGCAAGAGAAATTCCAAAGTATCTGAGAAATTGATGACTGAGCTTTGACCAAGACCATTGACACTTGTCTTAAAACGATCTAAGGCGGTACCGAACATAACTGTTGGGGGTTTGGATACCATCGCAATTAGAGCGCGTGCGCATTACTTTGTCCCCTTTTGTTTTGGATACCAACTAAGATTTTGTTGACATCCTTGGATGTGCTTGCTTGATAAGGGACCTCTTTATAAGTAGAACAAACTCTACAGGTAAGCCTCAGTGACGTATCTGCGCATCATTCTGTGGCTGTTAAAATAATATGCAATCTTTCCTATAGAATTCTCCATCATTTTTATCCACTCGTCTCTTTTCTGATAGAACATTGGAATGATTATGTATTCTAACTTATTGTATAAATCATCTAGCTCTCTAATTTCAGTCTCTTCGGTTGAGAGCTGCTCGTCTGGATGTGGCCCTATAGCCCAGCCGGTAACACCCTCAATCCAGCCTTCGACCCACCAGCCGTCTAAGACGCTGAAATTTATCACACCGTTATGTGCAGCCTTCATTCCGCTCGTGCCTGAGGCCTCTAATGGTCGTAAGGGAGTGTTTAGCCAAACATCAACTCCTGGAATAAACTTAGCCGCGAGCCCCATATCATAATCTTCTAAATAAACAATCTTGATCCCATCCTTCAGCTTCTCAATGTAACCAAAGATCTCTTGAATTAGCCTTTTTCCCGTCTCATCCTTAGGATGGGCTTTTCCAGCAAAAACAATTTGTATCTTTCCCTTCTTATTGACCTTTTTCAGTTTTTTCAAGTCTGAAAACAAAAGGTTCACCCTTTTATATCCCGTAGCTCTTCGGGCAAATCCCAAAGTTAGCGTGTCGTAATCCATACCGATATTCGTCACCTTGTTAACGTAATCAATCAACACCTGTTTTGCTTTCATGTGAGCATGCCAAATCTCTTCATCCGGAATTCCGCCTACTCTCACCAATAACTCCGGCTCATTTGCCCACCCAAGCAGATACTTATCGTATAACCGCCTGAAACTCTCGCAAGTCCAAGTGTAAGAATGGATGCCGTTAGTTATCGCGTGAATCTTATAGCCAGGGAACAACCCTATCGAAAAATCCCGATGACTTTTGGCCACGCCATTAATAAACTCACTTAAGTTCAGGGCAAGACGAGTCATATTCAACCTATCGTGCCCGCCAAATTTCTTTAGGACTTCCAAGGGAACGATTTCTCCCATTATTTCCTGAACAAGGTCGTAGGAGAATTTGTCATGTCCTGCTTCCACAGGCGTATGCGTGGTAAATATACACAACTCTCTAACTCTATCAATGTCCATTCTATATCTTTGCAGTAACTCCAACGTGAGAAG
>SOHZ01000201.1 GCA_004377365.1 Anaerolineales bacterium
ATTCTGGAGCAGGCCGCTTGAACTGTGGACCTTCCAAGTCATTTTGGCCACACCCCTATGGATAAGGTCGGAGTCGAGCCTTTAGGCGGGCAAAACCGGCTGAAGCCTCGACTCCAGCACTCTAACTGAACTATATTGGTTTACGGTACCTCCACTTGATCCAGAATCTTCCTCACTACATCCTCACTCGTCAACTCTTCCGCTTCAGCTTCATACGTCACGATGATGCGATGGCGCAGCACGTCCATGGCTACCTGCTTGATGTCCTCGGGCGTGACGTAGCCACGGCCGTGCAGGAAGGCGTGGGCCTTGGCCGTCGTGATCAGATAGATGGTCGCTCGCGGCGAGGCCCCATAGGCGATGAGCGGTTTCAGATCAGCCAGGTCGAACTCTTCCGGCTCCCGCGTGGCAAAGACGATGTCCAGCACATAGTCCTTGATTTTCTCGTCCACATAGATCTCGCTGACCACCCCTCGGGCGCGCACGATGGCCTCGGGAGAAATAACCGGATTGACCGGCGGCAGGCTATCGCGGGTCATGCGCTCCATGATCTCCCTTTCCTCGCGGCGGTCGGGGTAGGTGATGACTACCTTGAGCATAAAGCGGTCCACCTGGGCCTCGGTCAGGGGATAGGTCCCCTCTTGTTCGATGGGATTCTGGGTGGCCAGCACCAGGAAAGGCTCGTCGAGGGGATAGGTGTACTCGCCGATGGTCACCTGGCGTTCCTGCATAGCCTCCAGCAAGGCGCTCTGCACTTTGGCCGGAGCGCGGTTGATCTCATCGGCCAGGATGAGGTTGGCGAAAATAGGGCCTTTTTTGGGAGTGAAATCCCCGCTTTGGGGATTGTAGACCAAGGTGCCGATGAGGTCGGCGGGCAGAAGGTCCGGCGTGAACTGGAGGCGCTGGAACTGGGACTGGATGGCCTGGGATAGGGTACGGACGGAAAGGGTCTTGGCCAGCCCTGGCACGCCTTCGATCAGAATGTGGCCGTTGGCCAGCAGCCCAATGATCAGCCGCTCGATCAGGCGCATCGGGTTGGAAGTACTGGCTATGCTCGTCTTGTGGGCCGGTAAGAAATTCATCACGGTGCCCCGGATGGGCCGCGTCACATTTGGCCCGAAGCGGAAAACTAAATTGAACTGGGTAAGGGTAGTATTGCTCCTCTCAGTTCTCGTGGGAGCAGGGGTCTCTGTCGCCGGGCTGGCTGTGAGAGGCAATCGGCCTGAATGGTTAAACACGACATTCTTCTTCCCGGCTGCCTGGGTAGTGAACGCAATGGTTGTTTTCAGCCTGGGAGCCTACTTCCTGGATTTCAACCGCCTGTACCTGATCGGCGTGTTGTATGCCTTACCGGTGCCCCTTGATATTATGTTTCACAAGTTTGCGAGCATGGACCTCACCTTCTTCGCAATTGGTGTCCCAGCGATGGTCATTCTGATCATAGGACTGGTCGTGTTCACCCGCTTCCTGCGCGACTACCCACTATTGCCAGAGGAAGCATAAGTAGAAACCGAGGAGACTAACCGTGTCACAAAAAATGAATTTGAAAGAAATCGAGCGAAAGGCTTTCACGTCTACTTTCCAGGATGGTCTGTGGGATCTCTTTCTGGGCCTTCAACTCCTGACATGGGGCCTGGCTCTATTGCTCGAAGAAATCGTGCCCCTCTCAGATTGGTGGGGTGCAGTCCTGGCGGCACCGCTCATGCTGGTCTATCTAACCATTTTCGCCGCCAAGAAATACATCACTGCCCCCCGGATAGGCCGCGTCAAGTTTGGCTTCAAGAGGAAGGCTAAGGTGAAGGGAGTAGTGGCAATGACATTCGTCATTTTGCTTCTAGGCCTATTTGTGGGTGCTTTGTGGTGGGGGGGCATTAAAACTGGCTTGCCTGAATGGGTAGCCGGGATACCCCTTCCCCCGGTTATCTGGATGGTACTTTTCATAACTGGCTTCAGCTTAGCCGCCTACTTCCTGGATTTTAGCCGCTTGTACTTGTACGGCGTGCTGTATGCGATATCTCTTCCCACTCGCATCATCTTGAAGCAGAGCCCGGACCTCAGAAGCATCAGCCTCATCGCATATTTTGTTTCAGGGAGTGTCATGGTGCTCATTGGAACGGTCTTGTTCATCCGCTTCCTGCGCGATTACCCGCTACTGGCAGTAGAGGCGTCTGATGGCAACAGCTAGTGGAGGAAGTCAAGGAGTCTTATCATGTCACAGAATCTAGATTTGAAGGAAATTGAGCGCCGGGTGCATCAATCTGTTTTCCAGGATGGTCTGATGGAGATCATCATGGGAGGCTTCCTCTTGGTGGTTAGCGCTTTGTTTGCCATCAGCATGAAATGGATTCCCTTGATCAGTATGTTGGTGATATTCCTGGGAAACCCGCTCCTTGAGCGTGCCAAGAAGCGTTACATCTACCCGCGCATCGGCTACGTCAAACTCCGACCTGAGAAGGAAGCCGATCCGAAGGGTATCGCGGTGGCAGCCATCGTTTTCGTGGTGATTTTGCTGAGTTCTATCGGCATATTCAACTTGACGATGGGCAAGGACCGTGGTTGGGCGTTCTGGTTCAAATACTTCTTGCCTGGGTCTACCGGTTTCATGCTGGCGATAGGTCCCTTCTGGTTGGGAGAAACCTACGGAGTGCGGCGCGGTTACGTGTTTGCGGTCTTGTTCCTCTTGAGTGGAATCGTGATTCCGGTTCTTGGAATTGCTTCAGGATATGAAGCCATCGGCTTTGAATGCTTACTGGTTGGGGTGATCTCACTGATTTCTGGAGTGATCATGTTCACCCGCTTCCTGCGCAAGTACCCGATACCGGTAGAGGTTGGGTCCAATGGAAACAACTAAGACTGTCAGTGAAGACCTGCAGCCCCTGGCCGATATTGACCGGATCATCCACGAACCAGCCCGGCTTATGATCCTGGCCCTCCTGTACGTGGTCGAAAGTGGAGACTTTACCTTTTTGATGCGCCAAACTGGGCTGACGTGGGGCAATTTGTCCTCCCACATGAGCAAGCTGGAAGCGGCGGGCTACATTGAGGTCGAGAAAGAATTTGTGGACAAGAAGCCCCGTACCATGCTCCGCCTCACCGACGAGGGTCGGGCCGCTTTCCATGAGTACGTGCAAAGCATGAAGCAGGTTTTTGACGGCCTGACTGCCTGACAACTAGGCAGATGGTGTGTCTCCCAGAAGCGTATGCTTCCTGGCAAAGCTTTGGAGGGCTGAGGTTGTATGAATGACTGAACTCTCCAGATAACTTTCCCCCTGCTCTTCCCTTCCCCTGCCCCCGTACCTGATGGCGGTTGGGCGCGCCCGTTACGATGCATTTGTGTCCCCTTCCGGCGTTGGCGTAGGCGGCACCTGGAGGAAATCGTCGCGCGTCTTTTCCACCAGATCCTTCACGCTATACTCGGAGACCCGCACATAGTAGGGCGACTCGGACGAGATGACGACGTATCTGTTGGCGTCGGGTTCTTTGGCCCCCACACGCAAGGTGATGGTTTTGTCACCTGTTTCAAGCGTCACCACGGCATTGGGCTCGTCCATCCCGTAGGTGGCCTTTTTTTCCTTGCCCAAGGGACTGGTCATATTGACCGACGCTGCCCGCTGGATCAAGGAGGTGACCTTGTTCTCATCCAGAGTTTCGTCCGCGGCCAGCCCGTCCATTGTCCAAGTGCCCTCGTCATCTTTCGTGAAGGTGAACGTGCCGTTGGTGTTTTCCAGCGTCATCTTGGTGACGTCGTCCTGGGAGACGCTCAGGTAAGCCGTGTCAACCCACGAGGCAGCGTCGGCCTTGGTCTCCCAGGTGGAGAGTTCGCTGGTCAGGTAAGTTTCGCTCTGGCCGTCCACGCGGAAGTGGGTAGTGCCATACCTGGGCGAGGAACCCAGGTAGAAGGTGTGTTTCGTCCCGTCCGCCGTCTCAAAATCAATACGACGCATAAAGTCATCTGGGGCGACCTGGAGCCGCTTGTGGCTGGCGTCGGTGCGCGTCACCAATCGGCCGGTGGTGAGGCCCACCATTTTGTCCAGCAGCGGGGTGATTTTGTCTGCCTGGGCAGGGTAGTCGTCCGCGTCGGGCAAGACCCAATCCCCGCTGACTTTCTTGAGTTGGACGCTATTGTCATCGGCGTCCGCGATAGCCAGGTCTACAATATCACCAACTTCCATGTCGGGGAAAAGCGGCTCGCTCGCGCCGGTGGCCGCCGACTTGGGCCAGAAGACGACAATGCCCAGGATGATTTGGATGACCAGGATACCGGCTAGGATTTGGTTATGCCGTTTCATTGTTGTCCCACCTCTCTGACGTCGGGATAGCTTTGGGCGGTAGCAACTCTATCGGTTGCTCGTTCCTGCGCCGGGCGTTCCACAAGATGCCGATGACGATGAGTGCTACCAAGGCGACGACATAGTTTGTGCCCTCCCAGAAGGACTGCTCACTCTCGGTCATCGGATCGAGCACCCGCGCGTAGGTCCCACGCGAGCGGATGTCCAGCAGGTCCAGATCCTCCGTGGACCAGGCGACGGTGTTCTGCATCAGTTTCAAGCTGTTGAGGTAGCGGTCCATCGTGAGGCGGGAGGAGATTTCGAAGACGATGTCGTCCACGAACTCGGCGCTGCCGATGACGACCAGCCGGGCTGTTTCCGGCGAGACCTCGATGGTCCCAGGGATGGGCTCTTGAACCGCTTCTGTCTCAGCCCCAGCCTCTTTCCCCTCCTCAGTCTCTTTCTCTCCTTCGGCAAACGGAGAGGGCTTATCCTTGAAGTAGCTCTCGAAGACACCCTGGACGGAGACGGCCAGCGTGTGAGACTTGTGCTCATCCCCCACGGGAAAGCCCAGGTCCGGGTAGAGGCCAAAGTCAGGCTGGATGCTGGTATCAGCCTGTGTCCAGGAAGCTGGGCTGGATTGGAGCAGTGTCGTGACCTGCCGCCCAGCGTTTTTGTCTTCGTCAATCGTGATGGGCGAAGCCCAGTTGAGCGTCACGGCGGGCAGGTTCGAGACAATGGGGCTGTCCGACGCCATCCCGTCAGACCGAACATCCACGAAGAAGGGATAGTCAATCGCCTGTATCTCCTGCACCTGGAAAGCGCCCACCTGCCGGGTGACCGGCACAGGGAAGGGCTCATTCTGCGGATCCATCACCAGCGATTCCTCTACCTGGATGCCGTAACTGGCTAACATCTCGCGCAGGCCGCCCTCCAGAGGCTCCAGGACCAATCCACTACCGAACTGATCGGCCGTGATGCCATAGTTCCCAGCCGCCACCACGACCGAACCGCCGCGCATCAGGTGCTGGTCAACAGCAAAGCGCTCTTTGTCGGTCATCCCTTGGGGTGCGACGACCACCAGCACGTCCACGTCTGCTGGCACTTGGCCAGTACTGAGGGAAGGCCATGACGGAGAAAGAGCTCGGGGAGCTCAACCCAGAGGATTTTGAATCGTTGGTGCTCAACTTTTTTATCGAGCGAAAGGCAGCCACGGATGATATCTCCCTGACGATGTCTTCTTCCTCATGCTGGCTGAGATAGCAAGCCGACGGGTGGTCGAAGTGATTGACCTGGGCAGGGTATTCGCCAGCCGTGTATTTGCCGAAGCAGATTTCTGTTAATAGGCAGGCACATCAAGGCCCAGAGCAAAACTGATGGCCTGCTTGACCTCTCCCATTCTTTCTGGCGACAGATAGGTGATAAGAGAGCCAAGATTGGCCTTGGGAACAGTTTGGATGTTGTCCAAGTTCACCGCGCAGTCAGTCAGCAGACCATCTTCAGGAGTTAAGAGAACTTCAGACGGAATATCACGGACAGTCCTCGTCATTGGGGCGACAGTTAGCGCGTTCAAGAACCCGATTGCCGAGTTGCGAGTCAGGATCAGCACTGGGCGACGTTTGTCCGGTGCTTTAAATGTATACCATCGTACCTCGCCTTGTTTCATTGCTCAGTCCACGCCTGTTCAGCCACCCACACATCAAACTCACCCGGCTCGACAGGATGTCGGGCATATCCTTCTGCTTGTTGTTGTTCCATCTTGGCGATTTTGTGTTGTCGCAGGGCGAGTTGTAACGCCTCGCGAATGAAAGCAGAGCGGGTAGTATCCAGGGCTTGAATCACCCGATCAACTTCGGCTAACAAGGGTTCATCAATTGTCATCTGAATTGTTTTCATTTCTTTGCCTCCCTATAGAAATGTGGATGATAATCCATATTATAATCCACATTAAGGAGCAAGTCAAGCGTGGGTTATTGGCTTGGCTAGTGTCCTAACTGTGTAACGCTCACGAAGAAGCCCCCCGCTCAGCGAAAAAGGCGAAAGCCACTCAGCCAGAGAATGGTGATGAGTGGCTTTACCCTATACTGGGTGATGGAGCAAGATACCGTTGAAGGTTCTCGAGCACAATGGAGAGGTTGACCTGGAGGAGGTAATAACGCTGCAAGGTTACCTCGGCGGTTTTGTCAAAGTTGCGCCTCATCACACCTCAATAATACTCCCTGATATACGCATACGCCCGGTCGAACAGGTCCTGATCCTGATGCAGCTTGTACTTCCACAGCGTCTTCCGCAACGCCTTCTTGACCTCCCGCTCGCCGGCGATGGTCTGCTGCCAGCCGGGGAAGCGGACGATGCGCACGATCTCGTCAATGTCGTTGACGATGCGCTCGACCACGATGGGGGTGTCGAAGGTCGAGCTTCGACTAAGCTAAATCTCGCAGCTTTCGTTGGAGTTCTACAGCTATCTGGTCGCCTTGACCCGCGAGATGATCAACCAAATCAGAGAACTGCCTAAGTAAACCTTGATCCGTCTGCAATTGCTCACCAAACTCATACCATGATTCATGCAGCAGATAGGCGAGAGATGAAACCATTCGGTCATCCTTGAGAATGACGGTATTATCTGGAATCTGCTCCCAGGCCTCAGTCAGCCAGCGCACCCCATGCAATATCATATACTTGAAACCAGCATTTCTGAGGAACCTTATCAGTATCTCATAGCCTGCTTTGCGATTGGCAACAGTTTGAACCCAGGTGTCAAATACATCAACCAATTCATCCAACGGGAGCTTAGCAGCGTCTCCTTTGGACATAAATCTGCCCGTACAGAGCAATAGCGCCAAAATCTCTCTCTCGAATCGCGTGGACGAAAGCACTACCTCAGCTATTTCATACCATACTTCCACGAAGCGATGTTGAACAGTTGGGTCTTCGGAGCAAATATCTATAGCGGAGCGCATTATTCGTTCTAGTAAATCCGATGCTATTGTCCACTCCTTCAACACAGGATCCAAGATATGGTCGAAGGCTATGTCACTTGGTAAATGAATTATCCAACTAGCGAGTGCTTGACCAAACGGAGCATCCCAATAGCGCAAAATCGAAGACAAGTAATTGTCGTATATGTGCTGGCGATTCTGTTTAGCATGATATACTTTGATTGTAAGCCCCAATAGATCAGTCACAAAGCTTAGGAATCTCTCCGAATCCGATAAACTGGCGATACGATTGCCTGATGGGAATACAGAAAGAATCGGTATCAAACCATAGTAATCAATATCTCGTAGCGGATGGTCCGCGAGCTTTGGT
Organism: Anaerolineales bacterium; assembly: GCA_004377365.1. GTDB lineage: Bacteria > Chloroflexota > Anaerolineae > E26-bin7 > E26-bin7 > E26-bin7. The sequence goes on from SOHZ01000201.1 coordinate 7,578, forward strand.
GAGGCCAATTTGCGTAATCCCATCCGAACTAACAAGCCTCTTTTGAGCTTGTGTGTCTCGGTTCGCCTCTTACGCCTGATTAACTTGATCTCACTGATACCAAATGCGATGCACTCCCAGACAAAATCCGTGTTGGTATCCCACAAGATTTGCAGCGAATGGAACAGGTAAGAACGCACCTCGTAGTGAGGATGTTGCGCGAGTGCATAGGTGACGGAACGTAGCTGTCTATCACGCGGGTTCTCCTTTAGTAAGAGTGGTATAGCTAGTGCTACTGATCTGCTCACATCCATTGGATAGATTGTAGGACCCACCTCAGGTTGCTTAAGAAGGATGTTAGAACGAAGTGTCAATCTGAGCAGTTGCTGACGAGCCCAGTGGGCTAGGTTATTCGATTGAAGCCAATCAAACTTGTGAATTATTAACCCCGAAACGATTGCCGCAACACCTTCTACTAAATAGTCAGTTCGTTCATACTTTTGTAGTGTTTCCTCTAACTCCGACAATCGGCCTACTAGCTCTACAGCTTCTTCCAAAGTATAGGCACTACCAACTTCACCATTGTCCCGAAGAACTCTTGACCATTGATTTATACTCCATTTCTGTTCTTGTACTTCCAGGTACTCTTCGTCTTGTTGATATTTTTCTTGTAACTCCGGTGATACCTGCGGTTCTATGGAAATCACAAGTCCATCTTCTCTCTCACCAACAACTTCAACATTCCACGTAGCAGGGTCAGCCCATGAAGCTATATACTCACATCGTTTTAGTCTCTGTCTTACAATCTCAGAAGACTGCGCTTCCTCAGCAAAGAAGAATGGGGGTCTATCAGGAAATGAAAGCATGGCTTTCTTTAGAGTCTCTTTTGTCTCATCTGTTCCGGTCACTAACAGGTGTTGTGCAATATGATCGAGCTGGAATCTGCGATAAGAGGCATGTTCCCAACTTCTTATTGACTCTAATTGAGCTTCCGAGCTAAAGTTTATAATGCCCAGTCCAGCCATCAGTTCATATTGCGCTACACGACAAATGTCTGCTACCCAGAACGCCGGTTGGGTAAGAATTGGCAGCAAAGCTTCCCCACATTCCTTCATATGCTTCAGTGAAACCGAAACCAGTATGCCAGCGACGGATAACGAAGTCGAATCAGCTAAAACTTGATTAAATAGTTTGGTTGGCTCTGTACCGCTCTCAATCTGCTCATACAGCCACTTTTCCAAGGCCCGTAAAGCACACTCAACTGGCGGCCGGTGCAGTGCTGTACGAGACCAGCAATAGACTCGCTCATCTCCCCAAAGTTCCACAGTTCCCGTTTCTAACTCCAGCCGTTGTGGTAACGGAGTTAAGGGTTGCAACTCATCTAATTCCTGACAACGACGCCAAAGGTCAGTTGCATGGTTTACAATTGTGTGGATTAGGTTAAGGCCATGTTTCGGATGCATTCGTTGTTTACACTGAGTCGGCTCTGAGGTATAATAGTACCCAGGAGGAGCC
>SOHZ01000068.1 GCA_004377365.1 Anaerolineales bacterium
TATCGGCGTGGAGATGACCTGCTGCCCATCGCGAGGAATGTCTAGGAAGCTGTCGGGGCAGGGGGCTAGTAGAGCCCCAGTTCCTTAGGGATGCGCACCGAAACGCGCAGAACCGCGTTCGGCATTTGCAGGAGCCCTCGACCATGGCCAAGTTGCGTGAGTAAATCCATGAGGAAGTCCGACAACTCGAACGGATTCTGCATCCGCTGGGCCTCGAACGGGCTCACCCCCATAAGGAACTTCGTCCCCACAACCGACAAGATCTGTCTACCGTGTTCCTTCTCTAAAAACTCCCCTATCTGCTGGGTCGCCATCCAAAGCGCTGCACGCCTCTTTCTGAATCTTCTGGCCATATTCTCGATAGCCGCGGCTCCCCCCGGCGTTCTCAACAAAGCCCATACCTCATCCAGCATCACGTGATTGGCCACCTCGGGGTATGCTTGATTTCTTCTCAGTACTTCCCCCCACAACAAACCCATCACCTGCCACAGATAAACCTGGAGTTCTTGATCGTTCCACGTCCCCGATTCGTTGACATGTCTCATCCCGAAGACCACCAGACGCTCATCGCGGATGTTGAATGTAGTCGGCGTGTTGAAATATTGAGCGTAGAGGCCTTCTGAGTAAGGGTGGAGCATCTCCGCAAGGGAACGAGCTTCCGAATTGCGACTTTGAGCAAGGACTCTGGTAATGTCCTTTAGAAGCGGGGCATTATTGGACCTCCATTCCCCTTGAGGCATGCCCGTCCTTTCATCGATAAGCCCCCGATCTTCCATGACCAGCCTGTAGGCTTGGGCCAGAGCATTCCATTCCGGTCCCTTGGGAATGGAGGTTCCCCGCACTGCTTCGCAGAACGCCACCAGGTGTTTTGTGCCAAACTCGAGTGGATGATCGCTGTCAGGAGGGACATCAAGGACGTTGATACGCTCTCCTGTGAGCGCGCCGATCTCGATGTACCGTCCGCCATAGCGGTCGCAGAACTCTTGCATCTCGCCTTCGATGTCTACCGCCATGACGTTTCCGCCGGCCATGAGAGCAGAGAGCATCATCGTCCGCAGCCATACCGATTTCCCAGCGCCGGGCCTGCCGAGCGCCAGGAAGGTAGGGGTTTTCTCTTGAAAGCGTCCAAACGGATCCAGACGGATGGGTAGCTGTGTGGTTTCGTCGATGCCCAGGTAGATTCCCGACTCGTCCATATATCGTCTTTGTGTAGGCCAGAAGAAGGAGCCCAGGCTTGAAGGAGTCATGTTCCTGGGCTTCTGGTTCATAGCTACTTCGCCGATCGGGATAGTGCTTTTCCAGAGCGGCATCTGGCTGTATCGGGCAGGGAAGGCCGACACTCCAATTGTCGTCAGCAGGCTTTCGAGATCTCGGGTTCTCTCCTTGAGCGTCTCCTCGTCGGGCGCCGTCCGCATCACGAAAAAGCGGATGAATACTGGAGTCTGCCCAACGGTCTCCATGGCCATACGCTGCTGCTGCACAGCTCCGACTTCCTGCTGGTTCGCGTAACTCTGGATGATGCCTTTGCTGGATTTGACCATCTCGGTTGCGGAAAGCTGGACTTCGCGCTGCTTCAGTTTGTTGGCAACAAGAGCGGGGTCCGCGAATTCCATATGAACAGATCCGGTCCAACCACCCGGCAGATTGGCCAGCCTGTGAACCATTGCTGGTTGATGGGGTCGAAAGTCGTGGATAACGTATCCGGCGGCTTTCACCCCATCCACTTCGATCCAACTTTCCTTCTCGAGAACGGTATCCGGGGCCAGCAGCGACTTCAATTGTTCATCTGGCATACCCGGCCAAAATGCATCGGGGGTGGGGGGCTTTTTCCGGGGCGGCTCTCTCCCTTGGGCCATGGATACGGCGATGTCCGCAGCGCTGTCTGATGGCATCCCATTTGCGGCAGGATGCAAGCCCCGCCATACGACCTGGCACATCTCACCAGGAGTTAGCGCATTCATGGGCATCCCGGCTTCGCTGAACGCCGCGCTCAGGACACCTATCTGTCTCTGAAGCGACTCTCTCGCTTGTGGGAGATTTGCTGTAATGGCATCTTGCAGCTCTGTCCCGTCCTTACGAAAACCAAGCAGCGATCGCTTTGAGATCTGAATAGGTGCCTTATGGAAAAGGGTGTAAATCGTGCGCCACGTGATAGGTTGATAGTCGTCGAACCAGAAGGCCAGAAAGGAGGTCATGGCCTGCGCAGCTTGGGAGATCTCGTTAGCCTGGTTGGATATTCTCTCGGGACCATCCACCTGGTTGGCAATGTTGTGCCAATGATGCGCTCGGTCCAGGAAATATTCGAGGTCAGGAACGGGATCCCTTGGTTCGAGCTGGACGGAAAGCTGGAAGTTTGTGCCCGGGGGCAGCTTTTCTAATGCAGACTGATACCTTCTCACCCAATAGCTGAAATCCTGCCCGCTTGCACCCATGTCGATGGGCTTGAGCTCGAGCATCATGAGGAAGGTTCCGTTTTCCGTAATGAGCATGTCCTCGGTCAGGCCGACGACCTGCACAAGCCCTAGCGTGTCGGCTCCCGGGAGGTCCGGAGCCACTTGCGAGTCCGCACTTTCGGTCCTGTTATCTTTTGGTCTACGGAAACTTAGTAAGCTCATTAAGCGATCTCAAATCGTCATCAATTTCTTAGAACACAATACCGTATCTCAGTAAGATCTCTTCAAGTCCGCCTGTCCAGATCCAGACAATTAGCATCAATAGAAATGTGATGCTCAATACTGAG
>SOHZ01000431.1 GCA_004377365.1 Anaerolineales bacterium
TTTTATTAGGTATGGCCAACCTTGCACTCCAGCCTGGCCCTACCCCCTACTTACGCCCAGCCCTCGCGCACTCTATACACAGAGTGGTGTGGGGCAATATCTTCAGACGCTCAGGATCAATTTCCCCATGGCACCTTTCGCACACCCCATAAGTACCCTCCCCGATCTTTTGCAGTGCCTCCTTAATGGATTTGACCTTACGTTCCGCGCGTCGCCGTTGAGCCAGGTTGAACTCCCAATTATAGATGGCTGGATCCCCTTCCCCTATGGCGTAATCGGCCTTATGCTCCAACAGTTTATTTAACTGATCCAGCTCGGCTTGCGCCTTTTCCAATTCTATTTGTAGCCTTTCCCTCTCTGGCATTCTACCTCACCTTATTTCCCCAGGCCGTGGGCCCTCAAAGTCCATACCAAACGGATGAAAACACTCCATCCTATCACCTGTACCGCCTGTACCACAATCACCACCGTTACACCACCTGTGCCGCAATCACCACTGTTACAGTGCAGGAGTGGCAGCTATTGCAGCACAGGCGATACAGTAGTGGTGGTGCAACAGAGGTAAACGAACTACCCTTCTTCGACAAAGCTTGCCCAGAAGCCTACGTCGCTGGCGACGACCTCCACCTCTTCACTTTCGCCGCTTTCGACTCCTTGGTCTCCTTCCACGATTTCTATCTCATCACCCGAGACAGTGGCTACAGGTTCCGCCTCCGGCTCAGTCACCTCGGGCCCCTCGTCCTCCACAAACTGAAGTTCCTCCCCTTCAACCACCTCGGCTGATTCAATCTCCTCAAGTTGGGGTTCCTCCGGTTCGAACTGTGCGGCCCATTCATCCCACTCAGATTGCAGCACCCGTTTCAGGCTGAGACCCAGACGTCGTCGCCGAACATCTAGCCTGACAATGCGCAAGAGCAGCCGCTCTTCCTCCTTGACTATCTCGCTGGGATGCTTGGGAGCTGGCTCTGCCAACTCTGAGATATGGATTAACCCCTCGACTCCTTCTTTGATCAGGGCGAAAGCGCCGAAATCGGTCACCTTGGTTACAGTACCCTCCACCAGTTGCCCCACGTCGTACTTATCGTCAATCAACGTCCAGGGCTCAGACTGGAGGCGCTTGATACTGAGTCCAATCCGTTTCTTCTCATAGTCCAGGCGCAAGACATACACGTCAACCTCTTCGCCTACCTGAAGCACCTCTCGGGGATGCCGCACCCGTTGCCATGCCAGTTCGCTGACATGCACCAATCCATCGGCTCCGCCTACATCAACGAAAGCACCGAAATTGCAGAGATTGCTGACCGTGCCATGCACGATGTCTCCCTCACACAGTTCTTGCATGAGCCGCTCTCGTTGCTGCTCGCGCCATTCGCGTTCGCCAGATCGCTCTGAGAAGACAAGACGACGGCGACGGCGGTCAACTTCTATGACTCGGAGGTGGAGCTTTCGGCCCACCATCTCAGCCAGTTTGGACTCCCTCTGGTCCGGAGGCAAGCGGCGTGGAAAGTTGGTTATCTGTGAAGCCGGTACGAATCCCCGCACCTTCCCGAAAGGCACCACCAACCCTCCCCTGTTATGGCCACTAGCTACCTCTTCCCACACCTCACCGCTGGCAAGGAGTTCCTGCGCATTCAGCCAATCCTGTTCCAGGCGTGCTCTATGCAACGAAACGATCACATTGCCGTCTTGATCGCGCGGTTTTAATATAAAGACCGGGACTTCGCCCCCCACCTCCAAATCTGATACCGCCTCGGCCCCCAGTCTCTCCAAATCGCTGCTGGGTACGATTCCTTCCCGCTTGAGTCCAATGTTCACCACAATCTCCTCAGAACTAATGGACAATATCACTCCCTTGCGGATATCGCCGCGCCGCGGATAGCGATAAGTGTATTCTTCTTCCTCCAGGAACTCTTCTAGCTCTGGCGGGGCCAAGTCTTGTTCCAATAGACTGGTTTCCATTCCCGTAAAACTTTCTCCTATCCGGTTTTCCTCTACCCTTAATTGTATCACATTGTCAAAAGCCTGGCAAGAGCGCGGCTACAGGGCTACAGGTTACGTCAGAGCTTCCTGGTCCGCCACCAGAGCACCCCACCGGGCAGGCTAGCGATATAGATGACCACCTGCATCACCAGCGACATGGCCAGAGCCTGAGGCTGGCCAGTCACCCTGCCTATGACACTATACAGCAGTACGAAGACACCCTGGTTGACCCCTAGACCCGATCCGATGGAGGGGATGAACTGGGCGATAGGGGTCAGGGGATTGAAGACGAAAATCCAGAGTAAGGGGATGGCCGCCTGCACCGACTCAGCAGCCAGCAAGTTGACGACATTGGTTATCAACACACCTAACAGGGCGACAAAGAAGGCCACTGCTAGCGCCTCGACGTTGGACCGGTACGTCTGCACTGCGTCTGACAGATTCTGATACAGCGCCGTGAATCGGCGCAGTGGCTGCCATTTGAAGAGCCGTTCCACCAATCCTCGCAGTCGACGGCTGAGCAGCACGGCCAAGGCGATGGCGAAAGCCAGCAGCACCAGCAAGACAGTCACCCACAGCGAGGTCAAGTCAGCGCGACCCAATGAAAAGACGGCAAAGGCCAACGTCACCACCGAGGCAAAAAGGAAAGAAGCCAATCCAACGAGCCGATCCATCAAAACGGAAACGGCTACTTCTGCCCCGCGTCCTTTGGTATGGCGAGCCAGGTCCACACCACGGGCAATGTCGCCCATCACCTGTGAAAGGGGCAGGTTGGCGAAAAAGAGACCCACAAAGGTGTGATTCAACAGGTTGATGAAGGGTACTGCCAGCCCCTGTGCCCGCAGCAAGTATCCCCATTTGTAGACATTGAGGGCAATAGCCCCAAAGTACAACGCCAAGGCCAGGACCAAATACAAGTAATTAGCTGAAGCCAGGGCTGTCTTCACTTCGGTCAGGTCTATGCGCGTGAAGAGGTAGGCTATCAGCCCCAGGCTGATGAGCACCTTGAAAGCAGTGAAGAGCTTATCTCTCAAAGAGACCTCCCTCTCTCCGTCGAAGAAGAAGTGATAGAAGCACTCTCTTTGGGCCTCTCCACCTTCTTGGTAGTCCAGGCCATATCCCACACCACATGCTTCTTCCCTTTAAGATAATAATCGTAGGCCCCCAAAAGGCGAGAGAGAGCTTCTACGCCGGCCAGGGCAGCCAGCATGTAAATGAGGCGGACGGCACTCCAGACCTCCTCCAGGGTGATGCGCAGGACGCGACTGTTCTCCAAACTGGAGACTTTGTAGCCGTATTTGTCCTTCAGATAGAGGTGACCGGCAAAGTTACGACGGCGCTGGCGGACGAAATCGCTCAGGGTCTCCGGCCCCATGTTAAAGACCACGGCCTCAGGGGCGTAGCGCACCTGCATCCCCCGTTTGACAATCAGGGCCTCGACGAAGGCTTCATCCATGGCCACATCGGGCGGGATGTGGTCGAAGACTTTGCGGAAAGCAATGAGCTCCCCAGTGCGGGGTATCTCCAGGCACAGTTGATGCTCCAGCTTGAGACGCAGATGGGACAGATAGCCGATGATGTGCTGCGGGGCATTGACGGGCACCTTCTGGGCTCCGGTCATGCCCACCTGCGGGTCCCCAAACATGCGGACCATCTTTTCAACGCTGTCTTCGCCGGGCAGAGTATCTCCGCTCTCCAGCACGCAGATGTCCTCCTTGGCCTGCTGGAGGAAGAGGTTGACGGCTGACGTCTTGCCCTCGCGACATTCCTGGATGATGAGTTTGATACGCGAGTCTTTGGCCATGTACTCCTGGACGATGTCTACCGTCCGGTCTTCGCAGCCAGAGGCCACCACGATGATCTCGCTGATCTCCACGCCATAGAGGCGCTGATCCAACATGGCCTGCAACAGTTGGCCGATGTTAGCCTCTTCGTTGTAAGCGGTGATCCCTACGCTGCACTTTGTTCTAGTCGACGATATGTGTTTCACAAGCCCTCCTGGGTCGAATTTCTCATAACAGATCGAGGTCAGTTACAATTTGCTCCACTTCATCCAGAAACTCTTCCAAGCTCACCCCTCTTTGCCCTTCTGGGCTTCGGTCATGTAAGTCAGTATCATGTACAGGATGCTGGTGCCAAGCTCCCGCCAGTTCGTCCCGAGCGTAAACTCGCTGCCCAGTATGGATCAGTACAAAATTGGTCGTCTGGAACTTGTCGTTGCGATAGACCTGAACAAACAAGTCTGGCTTTAGGTACAGACGTGCTTTGAGAATGGCCCGTCCGACAGCCAATAGATCAAGCCGAGTGACATAGGCTCGCGCCTGCGCTGCCTGTTGGAGTGCAGCGAGCAATTGAGGGACGTCGGCCATTACACTAGGGCCTCCAGATTGCGAATCTCCTCCTCCATCTCTTCGATGCCTGTGACCGCTAATTCCCAATCAAAGTAGTCCTGCTCCTCCTCAAAACTCGTATCAGCACCAACCACCTTCTGACGAAACTCAGCAAATGTGGTTTGATATTTCTGCCGAAAACGACGATCTATAGCTCGGTACTTCACCAAATTACGCCGCGCCTCATCCAGAAGCAATGCGGCCAGGGCTTCCTCTGGAGTGCGATCAGGCATCAACCTATCCACACTAGAGCGCAAAGCGGTATTTTCAATCATTTTGCCTTACCTTTCCAGCTCCTATAGATCCACCCCTGCAAACTCAACGAGAGGGAAAACTCTCCCCATGCTCTTGGTTAATCTCTTCAGTGCGCTTATCCCACCACCGTCCGCCAGGCTACCTGCACCGTGCGCGGCAGGTCCAGCCAGGTCTCTTTCTTCAATAGGGTGCGCATCACCCGTGAAGGCCGCAGGTAGAAACGCCGATGGGCTTCCTTCCACTTCCGCTCCACCAGTTCAGCCTTCATCCCGTCCATCTCAAAGCTGGCCCTGCCTTCAAAGAAAGCAAAGTCGTCATAGTCCTTGATCAACAGTCGCCCCTTTTCCTTGACAATGCGGCTCATTTCGGTACCAGGGAAGGGAGTGGCCATGGAAAAGTTGGCCACCACAGGGTCCAGCTCGATGGCAAAGCGGATGGTCTCATCCATAGTCTCTTCCGTCTCGCCGGGCAGGCCGATCATGAAAAAGCCGATGGTCTCCATGCCCACCTCTTTGGCCGCTTTGAAGGCGGCACGGACCTGCTCCAGGGTGAGTTGCTTGCCGATGACGGAATCCAATATTTCCTGATTGCCACTTTCCACCCCAAAGGCACTGCGGATGCAACCTGCTTGTCTCATGCGGCCCAAAAGCTCCGTAGCCGCCAGGTTGGCGCGGATACCGTTGATCATGATCCAGGGCACGTGAGTGAGATCCTCTTTTATGAGCAGGTCGCAGATGTCCAGCACGCGCTGGCGATTGATGTTGAAAGAGTCGTCCAGAACCCCAATCTCGGCTGCGCCCAGGTCTCGTACCAGCCAACGCCACTCAGCGACCACGTTCTCCGCCGAACGCATCCGCCAACGGCGTGGCCCGATCTGGGAGCAATAGGTGCAGCGATAGGGACAACCCCGTGAGGTGAGGATGGGATAACTCGGCCCCTCGATGTGGTCAACGGTGGGCTGCAAATTGGTGTAGCTATCCATCTTGAAGAGGTGGTAGGCTGGGAGAGGCAGGCTATCCAGGTCTTTGATCACAGGGCGGTCGGGGTTGTGGTGCACCTGGCCGTCTGGAGTCTGGTATGAAATACCTGGCACGGATTGCAGGCCAGAGATTGCCCCTCGCCGTTCATCATTCGCTGTCGTTCGACTGAGGCTCACGAACGTCCGCCACTGGCACAACTCTTCCCAGGTGACCTCCCCCTCGCCTCGCACCACGATGTCCACCTCTGGGCGCTCCGCCGACTCGGCGGGAAGGACCGTAGGGTGGGGACCACCCAGCACCACCGGGACGTCGGCCACCGATTTGACGAGCGCCGCATCCCGCCAGGCCGATTTGATCTGGATGGTGTTGGCCGTAATGCCTACCAGGTCAGGATCAAAGCCGCGCAGAACCTTTTCCAGCGAGGTGTCTTCCACGTCGCCGTCGTAGATGCGGACTGTGTGGCCCTGCCGCTCGGATACAGCGCCAAGGTAGGCCAGGCCTAAGGAAGGCGAGGTGCGTGTCTCTATGGGTAGATTTGTTTTGGGGCTTATGAGCAGGGCTTTCATCGCAGACGTCATTATACCAGATTTCGGAGAAAATAGGTAGTTGAAGCGTTTCTGTTATCCCCCCTACCCCCTATTGCACTTTCTCACCACGCATGATATAATCTAACAAAACCATGACCTGCCCCTTCACCAAGAGTGATGGGGCCTGAGAGGGAAATAAAAAATGAACGTTCTGTTGATCTATCCCGAGTTTCCAGATACATTCTGGAGTTTCAAGCACGCCCTTAAATTCATACGCAAAAAAGCGTCTTCGCCGCCGCTGGGCCTACTGACAGTGGCCGCCATGCTGCCGCCAGAGTGGACAAAGCGCCTAATAGACGTCAATGTGACCAAGCTTGCCAAGGAACACCTGGCGTGGGCTGATTGCGTGTTGATCAGCGGTATGATTGTGCAAAGACAGTCAGCGCGTCGGATCATTACCCGCTGCAAAGAGGTAGGCGTCAAGGTCGTCGCCGGAGGGCCGCTCTTCACGAGCGAGTACGAACAATTTGAGGAAGCCGATCATTTCGTACTGAACGAAGCCGAGGTGACCCTCCCACCCTTTCTGGCGGATCTGGAACAGGGGCGCGCCAGGCGCGTCTACACCACATCCGAGTTCGCCGACATCCGGAAGACGCCGGTTCCTCTGTGGGAGTTGGCCGATCTGGATCGCTACGCCACGATGAGCATCCAGTTCTCTCGAGGCTGTCCCTACAATTGCGACTTTTGCAACGTGACGGCGTTATTTGGTCACCGGCCCCGCATCAAGTCCGCCAGGCAGATTGTTGCCGAATTGGACAGACTCTATGACCTGGGGTGGCGTGGTGGTGTCTTCTTCGTGGATGACAACTTTATTGGGAACAAAAAGTCTCTCAAGACCGAGCTGTTGCCTGCGTTAATCGAATGGCAGAAAGAAAAAGGGGGGATGCCGTTTCACACTGAAGTCTCCATCAATCTGGCCGACGACGAGGAATTGATGCAGATGATGGCCGAGGCCGGGTTTGGTACGGTCTTTATCGGGATCGAGACGCCGGACGAGGACAGCCTGACCGAATGTAGCAAGAATCAGAACAGGGGCCGTGACCTGGTCCAAGATGTCAAACGCATCCAGCGAGCCGGCCTGCAAGTGCAGGGAGGTTTTATCGTCGGCTTTGACAATGATACGCCCTCCATCTTTCAGCGGCAAATTGACTTTATCCAGAAAAGCGGGATTGTGACGGCCATGGTTGGCCTGCTTCAAGCTCCGCCGGGCACAAGGCTTTACGAGCGTCTGAAGCAAGAGGGCCGCCTGCTCAGTCTAATGTCGGGAGATAACGTAGACGGCACGATGAATTTTATCCCTAAAATGAACCTTGACACGTTGCGCGAGGGATACAAGAATATACTACAACACATTTACTCGCCCGAGCACTACTATCAGCGCGTCAAGACCTTCTTGCGAGAGTACAAGCCGCCCAAGATCAAAGCCCAGTTGGACTTTGCGCATGTCCTTGAGTACATCATGGCGTTCTTCCGTTCCATCTACCACCTGGGTATCGTGGGCCAGGAGCGCGTCCACTATTGGAAGCTCCTGTTCTGGACGCTTTTCCGCCGCCCCCAGTTGTTCCCACTGGCCATTACCCTTGCCATTTACGGCCACCACTTCCGTAAAGTCTGCGAACTGCACGTCCTTTAGTGCCAACTGAGAAGCGCTTGACAGGAGACCTCCGAGGTCTCCGAGACCTCGGAGGTCTGACCCGGTGTGCTGGAGGCGGCGTTGACCGTGGCATAGACTTATGGTATCATAGGGACGGCCCTGTCCTACCTGCCCTGAGCTTGTCCTGAGCGCAGCCGAAGGGCTTGTCCTAAGCCCAGCCGAAGGGCTTGTCCTGAGCGGAGTCGAAGGGCCTGCCGAATCGGTAGAGTATCTGTAAAATTTTAAGGTTCTAGGACTTGCTTTTTGCTTCAAACTGTGATATAATAACACTGTTAAGCACCGCCAGTGTTCAATATTTTTCTCATCATCGCAGCCTCCATCATAGCTGGTAGCTAATAATGGATGTAGGAGGCGAGAGTACGAAACATTGAGAGCCAATTTTCTCCGCAGGTCAGGAGGGGGTTGGCTTTTGTTGTCTCTGCATAGTAGCCGTTTTGCTGACGTTTCCGTATAAAGACAATCACGCGGAACTGAGTCTGCCTAATCAAGATTTAGGTATGAAAAAGTCCGCCTAAGACGCCAATTGGGGGATTAGGTAGAAAAAAGTCCGTCTAATCCTCCCTGGAGGGGATTAGACAGGAGAATGTCCGTCTATTTATAGTTAGCGCAACCCTAAATCGATTCTTGGACAGATAAAGCGAGGTGATCAAAATGGCAGGATAGCTCTCCGACCCAAAGTATCGTTTTTTTAGTGAGTCAGATGAATATAACAAGCACGAACTATCAGAAGATGCATTTGCAGAAAGGAGACAGTGATAGGATTCAGGAAGACGCTGCTCAGATATAGTGCCTATTTGTACCCATACGAAGCCAAGCAAGATGGGCGGATCAATCTGTATTGTGACGACGATCAGAAGCTTTACCTGCTTTTCCGCTCGGACGCGTTACCACCTAATACCTATGATGCCACCACAAAAATTGGTGTCGCCTACCAGTCCTTCAGTAAGTACCAACACTTTCTCGATTTGGTACGCAATGAGAAACCCATTATGGTTACATTCAGTCCCGAAGTTACACCGCCGGCCTTTGTGGTCTACTGTGCAGGTGAGCCACCAGGAGAAGGCGAGATTTAGGTCTGCCGAAGACAGGGGCAGGCTGACCCTTTGGGCGACAAAGGCGAGCGCTAACAACGGGGGTCCGCCGACCCCGGGCGATGCCCCCCGCCGCGGGCCCCCCGCGGTAG
>SOHZ01000372.1 GCA_004377365.1 Anaerolineales bacterium
TTTGCGCAAGCAGCGACTGCGCGTTCCTGAAATATGACATTGTCAAGCTACTCAGGGGGGCAGTCCAGCGCCGGTCGAGTAGGAGCGAAGCGACGTATCGAGACCAAGCGGGTTGTGCTTATGACCCCGCTCGCTTGATTTCGATAACGCTTCGCTACTCAATCAGCGCTCGCTCCGGCGGTGTGGCCGTACCCCGATGGGGCGGCTGAGTAGTTACCCTTATTCTGATATATCACTATAAGTGAGGAGGTGCCTAATGTATAGACTCAGCACGGATGTAGGCGGGACATTCACGGACGGCGTGTTGCTAGACGAAACTACCGGTCAGATTCGGCTCAACAAGGTTTTATCGACGCCTGCGAATCCCGCTATCGGAACTATCGAAAGCATTGAGAAATTTGACGTCAGCTTGGAGGAGGTCTCTTTTTTGGTCCATGGGACCACCGTTGTCATCAATGCACTCATTGAGGGTAAAGGGGCCAAGACGGCGCTCATTACGACAGAGGGATTCAGGGATATCCTGGAGATCGGACGCAGCAATCGGCTTGAGATGTACAATGCGCTCTACAAGAAACCCGATCCCCTGGTTCCGAGGTACCTCCGTTTCGGCGTAAAGGAACGCATCACCGCCACTGGCAAAGTCCTTGTTCCACTGGATGAGAAGGATCTGGATCGGATCATCGAAGAGATGAAGAGGCATCAAGTTGAGGCCGTGGCCGTTTGTCTGCTCAACGCCTACTCCAACCCAAGACATGAGGAGGAGATCGGGAGGCTGCTCCGGGAACGATACCCGGAGGTCGCCCATTCCCTGTCTCATCTTATCACCAGACGTTACTATGAATATGAGAGGACGAGCACGACGGTTCAAAATGCCTTCGTCATGCCCGTGGTTCGAAATTACCTCCGTAGCCTTGAGGAAGAACTGACCAGCCGTAGCTATAAAAACGTCCTCCAGATCATGCAGTCCAACGGCGGCGTCATGACATCCACCGTGGCCCGGAATATACCCATCGCCATGGTAGAATCGGGCCCGGCCGCAGGCGCCATCGGCGCTTCCCAACTGGCCGGACTCATCGGCTATAAGAACGTCATCTCCTATGACATGGGCGGTACGACCGCAAAAACGGCCATCATAACAGGCGGTATGCCGGAAACCACGGACACCTATGTGGTAGAGGAGCGACCCATCCTCCTGCCGACTACCGATTTGAGAGAGATTGGGGCCGGAGGCGGCAGCATCGCCTGGATTGATGAGGCCGGAGCCCTCCATGTTGGGCCTCAGAGTTCAGGCGCGGACCCCGGCCCGGCCTGTTACAAGCAGGGGGGGACGGAACCGACCGTGACCGATGCCGACCTTCATCTGGGTTTCCTCAATCCGGAATACTTCCTGGGAGGGGAAATGGAAATCGACCCGGGGCTCGCCCAAGAAGCCATTGGAAAGATCGCCAGCTATTACGACATTTCTGTAGATGAAGCCGCTCTCGGAATCACCAAAATTGTCAACACGAACATGTCGGCCCTTCTCCAATCCGTGACGGTCAAACGAGGCTACGATCCGCGGGAATTCGCACTCGTTGCCTTCGGCGGGGCCGGACCGCTCCATGCAGCGGCTATCGCTCAAGAGCTGAATATCTCTACCATCATCATACCCATGAACTCTGGAGTCTTTTCAGCCTGGGGTATGCTCATGGCCGATCTAAGACACGATTTCGCTCTCACCTGGATCAAAGCCATCGAGGAGACGGAAGTCGATCGAATCAATGCCATGTTCAGGGATGTCGAACCGAGACTCAGAGAGATATTTAAACAGGAAAACGTTGCTGATGAGGACATCGTGGTGACCTATGAGATGGACCTGCGCTATCTCGGTCAGGAGCATGCGTTGAGCGTTACTGTACCCAGCAACTTCACCGAGGCGGACAAGGCCACTGCAAGCGGGGCCTTTGACGATCTTCATTATTCGGTCTACGGGCATAATGCCCCGGAAGAGCCCAAGGAGATGGTCTCGCTCAAGGCCATCGGCATAGGGAGGGTGAAGAAACCTGTATTGCAAGCCATCCCCAAGGGTGGACCTGAACCCGCAGCCGACGCACAGACCGGACGGCGACGGGTCTATCGCGGTGACGGTCGATACGAGGAGTTTAGCATTTTCAGGCGGGGAAAACTTTTTGCCGGGAACGTTATTCACGGCTCCGCCGTCGTCGAGGAAACCACTGCAACCACGGTCATTGAAAGCAATCAGACATGCACCGTGGATCAGTACGGCAATCTGATTATCACCCTAAGAAAGGAGAAGATGTCATGAAAATAGATCCCATTACCCTCGAGGTCATTCGTAATCGTCTGATCGCCGCAAGTCGGGATATCAGACGCGTTGTGGAGAGAGCAGCCTACAGCCCGGTGCTCTACGAGGTCATCGATTTCAGCTGTGCGATACTGGATGCAGAGGCAAACCTTGTCGCTGAAACGCCCGGCCTGCCTATCTTCCTGGCCAATCTGGGCTATTCGGTCTCATGCACCTATGAGACCATTGGACGTGAAAATATCAAGCCCGGGGATGTCATTCTCTGCAATGACCCCTATAACGGCGGAGGCACCCATTGCCCGGACATCGTGGTTCTCTGTCCGGCCTTCTCCGGAGGTGAAATCCGTGGGTGGGCCGCTTTTAGGGGTCACACCGTAGACATGGGAGGGATCTACCCGGGGGGATGGTACTCCAATACCACAGAGGTCTACCAGGAAGGGTTCCGTCTCCCTCCCGTCAAGATCTGGGTGGAGGGTAAACCCAATGAGGACGTTTTCCGTCTGATCCGGGCCAATACCCGCGTTCCGGATTCCGTTCTGGGGGACATACGGGCCATGATCGCCGGTGTGCGGGCTGGAAGCCAACGCTTCCTCGATGTCATCGATAAGTACGGTCTGGAGACCACGCTAGGGTCCATAGCGGAGATCCTGGAGCAGGGAGAAAAGATGGCCCGGGCAGCCCTCTCAAGGATACCCAATGGAACCTATTCGGCCGAAGCTGTGCTGGACGGAGACGGCAATGATGATGCTCCACTCAGCCAGAAACTGATCCTGAAGCTTACGATTACGGTTGAAGATGAGAAGATGACTGTGGACTTTACCGGTACCAGTCCCCAGAGTATGGGTCCCATGAATACGCCGGAGCCGTCCACGATTTCGGCCGCCCGATACGGTTTCAAGATCATTACCACGCCGGACCAGCCTAGTAATGAGGGATTTTTCAGACCGCTTGAATTGATTATTCCGGAGGGCAGTATCTTGAAACCAAAGTTTCCTGCGGCAACCGCCATGTGGCCCACGCCCATCACGACCATCCCTGACCTGATGCTGCGGGCCATTGCCCCGGCCGTCCCGGAGAAGGTTCGAGGGGGCCATTTTGGTGATTCCATGGCGGATTTTATTTACGGCGTCGATCCGAGGACGGGCCGATACTATGTCTGCGCCGAGGGGGATGCGGGCGGCTACGGCGGCCAATACAACCGGGACGGTGCACCGGCCCTCTTCTCCATGGCCCTTGGCGATACGTACAATGTACCGGTCGAGGTAGCTGAAGTCCGATATCCATGGCATGTTGAGCGGTTCGAGCTGATCCAGGATTCCGGTGGTCCGGGTAAGTTTCGTGGCGGGTTAGGTGCCCGAAGGGACTACCGGATCATCGGCCATGATGCTGGCATGACGGTCACCACGGACCGGGTCCTCAACACGCCTCCCTGGGGTATCTTCGGAGGCAAAGACGGGCGACCCAGCATCACCAAGCTCCACAGGACGGACGGCAGCGAAGAGGAATGGCGCAAGATCTCCAATCTCCCCCTCAAGGACGGGGATATGGCCAGCTTTCAGACGGGCGGCGGAGGGGGATACGGATCACCCCTGGAGCGGGATCCCGAAATGGTCCTACAGGACGTGATCAACGGCTATGTCTCCATGCGGAGTGCCGGGGAGGATTATGGGGTTGTCATCAAGGAACCGGAAATGCAGGTAGATCAAGAGGCAACCCAAAAGTTGCGGGGTGAGATGAAGGTATCCCAAGGAGGTTAAGATCTTGCCCTCAAAAATCAGGTTCATCCTTGAAAGGGGTGGGGAACTCGTTGCGGACCTGCTGCCGGAGGCCGCACCCAAGACCATAGAGAGGGTCCTTGAGGTACTGCCCCATGAAACCACAGTATATCACACCCGGTGGTGCGGACGGGAGATCAATTTCCCGATAAAGAGCATAAAGCCGGTTCTGAGGGAAAACCAGACCGCAACGGCGAGCACCGGAGACGTGGTCTACTGGAAGGAGTGGGAAACTGAGGAGAATCCTCCCGAGGCCCTGGCCATCTATTACGGGGCTGAAGTCATTCGGGATCATCGCGGCTTTCTGCCCGTGAACCTATTCGCCCGTATCTCCCAAGACCAGTGGCCCCAGATCGAAGAGATCGGCATCAGGGTCTGGCAAAAGGGGATCGAAAAGATACACATTGAAGTGGTGGAGGATTGAGAATAGCGTGGGGTCTCTTTGGCGGACACGATGCGGTCGGCCCCGATGTCGTGGTCAACCCTGGCCGGGAAGACGAGCAACACATGCTCAAGATCAACGCTCTTCCGGTGGATGCCGGAGGCGTTGTCAGGCTCAATACCGGTGGAGGGGGAAAAGGGGAAAACCGACTTTATCTGCGTCCGGGTGCCGGGAACGGCCGGCAAGAGCGTCTCCGGCGAAGCGCCCACCCTGGGGATCATCGGCCGGCTGGGCGGCATCGGTGCCCGCCCGACGGTCATCGGCCTGGTGTCCGACGCCGACGGAGCCATCGCCGCAGTCGCCTGTGCCCTGAAGCTGGCCGACATGGCCCGTGCTGGCGACAAACTCCCCGGCGATGTGATCGTAGCAACCCATATCTGCCCAACGGCCCCTACCCAACCCCACGAGCCAGTGCCATTCATGGATTCTCCGGTGGACATAGCGACGATGAACCGCTACGAGGTGCATCTGGATATGGATGCCGTCCTCTCGGTTGATACCACCCGGGGCAACTGGGTTCTGAATCAGAGGGGCTTTGCCATAACTCCCACTGTCAAGGAGGGCTACATCCTCAAGATAAGTCAAGCTCTCCTGGACACTATGGCAGTGGTGACGGGTAGGCCGCCGGTGGTATTGCCTATAACTATGCAAGACATCACCCCTTACGGAAACGGCGTCTATCACTTGAACAGCATTATGCAACCAGCCACGGCGACCGATTCGCCTGTGGTGGGCGTAGCCATCACAGCAGCCTGGGCCGTCCCTGGCTGTGCCACAGGGGCCAGTCAGGTAGCGGATATCGAGATGACCGTCCGTTTTTGCATCGAGGTAGCCAAGGCCTTTGGCCAAGGCAAATGTGCCTTTTATGATGCCGCCGAATTTGAACGATTAGTCAGCCTCTATGGTTCGATGAAGCATTTGCAGACAATGGGCAAAAAGGCATCGGGGGGTTGATTGTAATACCAATTGCTTTTAGAACAGCCATAAATTGCCTATTTCACTACCGGACACTTTTCATGTAATCCCCGCTCACTCTCTGCAAAGCTCAAATACACACCGGAAACACCAAAGCACCGATTAAGTCGGTGCTTTCATTGCGTGTCTCCAGTGAATCAGCAAGGCGATAGTGCCTTGCTAACTTCTCTGGGAAGGGAAAAGCTATGAAATTGTTTCTCCTACGGCACGGCGAGACGGTTTTCAACGCTCAGGGCCGGGCACAGGGTTTCAGCGACCCGGAGCTGACCGAATTGGGCCGCCGACAGGCTCAAGCCCTGGCCAATGTCTTCGCCAATGAGACCTTGGCCGCCGTCTACGCCAGTGACCTGAAGCGGGCTGTGGAAACGGCTCGTTTCATCGCCCAGCCCCACGGACTGACAGTCCAGACCGACCCTGGCCTGCGGGAGATCCATCATGGTATCTTTGAGGGGGTAAGCGTAACCGAGATACATACACAGTACAGCGAACTGGTGGAGGAATGGAGGGCTGCCCCTGACCGCTTCGTCATGCCCCAGGGTGAGTCGCTGGCTCAAGTGCAGGAACGGGCCTGGGCCAGCGTGCAGCGCATCGTGGCCGCACATCCGGAGGGGCAGGTAGTAGCCGTCAGTCACAACCTGACCATCATGGCCATCCTCTGCCGCGCTCTCACCATTGAACTGATCCACTTCCGCCGCCTGCATCAGGACCTGGCGGCACGAAACACGATCGAATTCAGCCCCCGCGGCCCCACAGTGACCTCGCTCAACGACACCTGTCACCTGATGGACGTGGAGCAGAGAACTTGACATAAGCGTTCAGCCACCCTTGCGAGGGTTGCGCCACTATTGCGGCACAGGCGAATCGCTCTGGCACAGGATGACTCTCGGTTGGCGAAGACGCTTTTGGCCCGAAAACCGCTGCCAAACCTTCGCAAGGGTTCCCTCCACCTGAACGGATACCCGCTGACCAGCCTACAGGAGGAACACATCACAGCCCATGACAGCACAGAAAAAGACCTACCTGGCCCTGGTTCTGATCACCATACTCTGGGGCAACTCGTTCGTCGCCATGAAACACGCCGTTCAGTTCCTGACGCCCGTGGAACTGACCATCTTGCGCTTCATCCCGGTGGCTGTAGCCTTTGCCGCTTTGCTTCTGCCTACCCGACGGGTTTCCTTCTGGGCTATGGTCAGGAAGGAGTGGCCGCTCTTGATTCTCCTCGGTCTGACAGGCGCTGTGGGCTACAACATCTTCGTAATGACCGGATCACAGAGGATTGCTGCTGGCACGACCAGCTTGATTGTGCCTTCCCTGAACCCCGTCCTTACTTTTATATTGTCCATCATCTTCCTCAAGGAACGCCCCACGGTCAAGAAAGGGACAGGTCTGATCCTCGCTTCCATCGGACTGTACATCATCGTCCGCTATTCCAGCGGCGAGCGCATCGTCTTAAGCTATCTCCTCTACGTCTTTGTCACCATGCTGGCCCCCCTTTGCTTTGCCATTTACACCATCGTGGGCAAGCCATTGGTGGCCAGATACCCCCCCTTGCAGGTCACCGGTGGGGCGATGATGGCCGCCGTCATCCCTCTCCTCTTTTTGATAGATGGCGACCTCATCGCCAAGCTGCCAACTTTGCCCGCCACCGTGTGGCTCAGCATCGCTTTTCTCTCCTTCCTATGCACGGTCTTTGCTTTCGTGGTCTGGTTTTGGGCTTTGCAGAAGATGGAGGCCAGCCGGGTGGGCAGCTTTACCTACCTGGTGCCATTGTTCGGAGTGTCTTTCAGCCAGGTGATCTTGGGTGAGTCCATCACCCTGGCTCTAATCATCGGCGGCGCTATCCTCCTGAGTGGTGTCTATATTATCAATCGCCCTTAGCCCGGCTTCTCCTTGAAATCCACAAACCGGTAGCCCACCCCCCGCTCGGTGAGGATGTACTTGGGGTCAGAGGGGTCGGGCTCGATCTTTTTGCGCAAATAGGTAATATACAAGCGAAGGAGATGGCTCTCCTCACGATATTCGTGACCCCAGACCTTGGCCAAAAGCATCTCGTGGGTCATCACCCAACCGGCGTTGTTGACCAGGTGGTAGAGCAGGCGGTACTCGGTGGGACGCAACTTTACCCGTTCCCCCCGCACGATCACCTCGCGCCGCTGGAAATCAACCTCCAGGTCTTTGTCAATGACGATGGCCGTCTTCTCCACCGGTGCAGGCATCTCTGCCCGGCGTAACACGGCTTTGATGCGGCTGGCCAGTTCTCGCGGCGAGAAGGGCTTGGTGACATAGTCGTCGGCCCCCAACTCCAGGCCGCGGATGCGGTCCTCCTCCTCGCCCTTGACAGTCAGCATGATGACCGGCACGGTAGAGACCTCACGGATGTGCTCCAGGGTCTCAAAGCCATCCATTTCGGGCATCATCACGTCCAGCAGCACCAGGTCAGGCAGATCCTCTCGCACTTTGTCCAGGGCCTCCAGACCATTGATGGCCGCACTGACCCGATAGCCCTCCAGTTCCAGGTTCATGCGCACGAACTTGGCCATGCGCGGCTCATCGTCCACCACTAGAATCAGCCTATCTTCTGCCGACACTCTTTCCTCCTCGCTAAGTCTCTTTCGACCGTGGCGCGGGTGGGCGGCCTCAGCCAGCCTTGGAGAGCGCCCCCATCGCCCGGAACACTCTATAGACGATGGGCATATCCTCGCCGATCCATTCGACGGTGCGCCCGTCCACCCGCTGGCTGCCGGGCACCAACTCAGCCATGTCAGCGTGGAGGGCACGCTGGAAGACCACCTGCAGGGTGATGGGCGACGGCACAACGAAAGGTGAGACGGCCAGCCTCAGGGCGCGCTCGGCAGCCTGGCGAATGAGCTGATGCACCACCTCTGGGTGCAGGCACCGAGCCGCGCTGCGCGTCACGCCATCCTTGACCGCCACCGTCTCGATCTCGCCGACCAGCGCGCGGGCTTCCTCAGTCACCGCCCGGTCGCCTGTGACCAGGATGACCGGCGCGTCATAGGCACCTGCCAGCGCCGCATTGAGCCCCATTTCGCCCACGACCCGGCCATTGAGGCGCAGTTCGACCACGTGGCCGCTCCAGGTGTGCTCCAGCACCGCCGCGCCTGTGCCCGATGCAGCGTGATAGCCGACGAAGAAGACGGCGTCCACCTCAGGACCGATGCCCTGCATCATACCAAAGGGCTTGGGACTGCCAGAGATCAACTCCGCGACCGGGCTCAATCCCTCGATCAAGATGTTCGTCTTCCTGCCGTGACTGTCGTTGACGACGATCTGATCGGCGCCGCCGGCCAGCGCGCCCTCAATGGCCGCGTTGGCCTCGGCGGTCATCAGCTTGCGGAAGCGCTCGTACTCCTTGTGGCTGGACGAGGTGTGATCATCCGCCACCACGCCTGAGATGCCCTCCATATCTACAGAAATTGTAATGGTCAACAACACTCTGAACATTAACAACTGATCACATCAGCCAAA
>SOHZ01000352.1 GCA_004377365.1 Anaerolineales bacterium
TATAGGCGAAATGCCTGCAAATATCAAGCCGAAAGCCAAAACGGGAATTGCTGTCATCACATCAAGGCGCAGTTAGGCCAAAACACACACCAGATGTTGGGGTAAGCCGCGATTTTCCCCTAGCTGTAGGGGGTGCGACCAACCGGCATATCGTTCTATGTGACGATAAGTCAGCCAGGGGGATGAGTACTATATCTAGGAGTGTGCAAACTCAGATATAGTTTTAGCGATGCGTATGACGGACTTCTGAACCTATATGCGAAAAGTTCCACCTGACTTTGCCAACCGCCGCCCCGTTTGCCAAAGCTGTTGTGAAAACATAGGAGGCGTAAGGTGTCTGAAGAGAAAATCTGTTTTGTCATTGCGCCTATTGGAGAGCCCGACTCTGACACAAGGAAACGTTCAGATCAAATCTTAAGGCATGTTATTACGCCTGCTGCAAATGAGTGTGGTTATGGTCCTATACGTGCAGATCTGATTTCAGAACCAGGTATTATAACGAGTCAGGTAATCCAACATATTATAGAAGACCCACTTGTTATAGCCGATCTGACAGGTCGGAACCCAAACGTTTTCTATGAGCTTGCCATACGACATGCAATCAAGAAGCCACTCGTTCAGATTATTGGGAAAGGCGAGCAAATTCCATTTGATGTTGCGGCTACTAGAACAATCCATGTAGACCATCATGATTTAGATAGCGTGGCAGAAGCAAAAACAGAGATCATCAGGCAGATTAAAGCACTCGAAGAAGGTGTAGAGATCCAAACACCGATTTCTGTAGCACTGGATTTGAAGATATTAAGCCGCAGTGAGGATCCTGGGTCCCAATCTATGGCAGAAATTCTGCAAGCCCTTTCTGGTCTTCAACGGACAGTTTTAGCTCTTTACGACGGACTTGCACGATCCGAAGCTTCCAGGGAGTTATTATTGCATGATATCCGCACAACCCTCTTAGCAACTGAAGCTGAAAAGTTAGAGCGCGAAGCCAAAAAGGCCAGCCTCATCACCCAAATGGGCAGCAGCGTGGGACACGTGGCCATAGCGGCTACTGAAGAGTTGGCGCGACATCATTGGCTTTCCGATGGTTCGCTCAGAGGGGCAGTCCTAGTGGGCTGTAGCCGAAGTATTGCAAGGAATTTCGTCCTTCTTTTTCTTTATCCACTGATGGAAGTCGGGGCGCGTCCATGACCACTGGAACGGATGGGCAAAGAGTTCGTTGTACTCCGGCCAACTGGCATCCAGATGATTGATCATTGCTTGGCGGCTGTCCCAACTGCCTCGCTTGATATATCGCTCGGAGAAAGCACCGAGTAGCAATTCAGCCTGATTGAGCCAAGAGGCGTGCGGCGGTGTGTAGCACAGGCGCACCCAGGGGGCTTTCAACCCCTGCAGGAGGCTTTTGGTTTCAGCGGCAATATGACTCGACCCATTGTCCATCACCAGGTAGATGCCAACATAGTCTTGAAAGTGATTCAGGTAGCGCTTGATTGCTGGCCGAAAGTGAGCTCCATCATTGGCATCCAAGCACTCAGCCCACATTTGACCATCGTGCACTGTCATCCCCACCAGGAGGTTTACCGTCCCGTGGCGAATGTACTCGAACTCTTGTTGCTCGATATGCCCTGGGATCATTGGGCGAATCGGCCCCGCCCGCTCCAGCACCTGGAGGTTGGGCTTTTCGTCCATACAGACCACCAGAATCCCCCGTTCCAGCAGCCAGGCAGCGTATTCATAGCACCACAACACCTTGGCTGCTCGGCGAACGGCGGCCGCATCCCACAAGGTGGTCTTCCAGTAGCGCCAACGATGGGGCTGCAATGTTGCAGTACGCAGAATGGCTGCGATGGTCGTGTAGTGCATCGTCGGCACAATCGGCAATCGTATCGCCACCGTCTGCAACGCGCGCACCGACCAGTGCGTCAAATGCAAACCGTGCTCTCCCGGTTGGGTACAGGCCAGGTTCTCAATCCGCGCCCGCTCGAGGGGGGGAAAATCTCGGGTGGTCGACCCGAGCGGTGGGCATCATACACTGCCTCGATCCCCCGTTCCTCGTAACGCCGACAGACACGCCAGACCGTGGACGGGTCTTGCTCTACCCGCTCGCTCAACTGCTTCACCCGTTCACCCCGGCGCATCCCAAGCAGAACACGCGCCCGACGAGCCGTCCGTTGCTCCGTCTTCCCGCTGTGCACCAATGCCTCAAGCTTGGGTACATCCTCCGGCTTCAACTCCACGCCGCGTGGCTTCCGACCTCGCATGGGTATCCTCCTTCGTGAGCCATGTGCAGCATGGATTTTACCATAAAAGTCAATTTCTTGCACAATTTAGGCTACAGCCCACTAGTCGGGGCCAACCTGCAAGGGGCAATGCTACTCAGTGCCAACCTGCAAGGGGCAAATCTAGCCGGGGCCAACCTGCAACGGACAATGCTAGCCAGTGCCAACCTGCAAGGGGCAAGACTGTCCGAGCGTACGAGACTCCCAGATGGCACAAACTGGACACCCGGCACCGACATGGCCCGCTTCACGGACCCCGACCATCCTGATTTCTGGCGTCCTGATGCATAGTCGTCAATTCCAGAAAAGCAAAAGCCCCAGGACATCCACCTGGGGCTCTGTCTTTGCTGTCCTTAAGAGAGTTTATAGGAATCTATTTCACTTGCTAGACTGCGGGTTATGGAGTACAGATGTAGTAGTTTGTCAAGTGGAGATTCCCCGCCAAGAGGGAAAAAGT
>SOHZ01000618.1 GCA_004377365.1 Anaerolineales bacterium
CAAACCTTGTGCCAGATAACGCCCATCATCTTACCCCAACGAAATCAGTTATTCGTAAGCCAGACTTTCGCGGACGCTGATGCGGGTGGCACTTCGCGCCGGCAGCAGGCTGGCCACAACCGACAAAACAGAGACGATTAGAAACCAGTACAAAGCCCCCAGCGGATTATATTTGTACACCAGCGACATACCGCCCATCATAGCGCCCAGGGCACCGGTCATCAACTGACCGGCCGGGATGCTGAACGGCAGGGCGATGAGCCAGCTTAACCAGCCTAAAATCAGCCCTTCGCCGACAAAAAGGCCGGCGATGACCCCAGACAGCGCGCCGATGGCCCGCATCACCCCGATTTCTCGCCGTCGCTCCAGCACGTTGAGCGTGAGCACACCGCTCAGGGCCACACCGCCAATCGCGCCAATAACAGCCGCCATGATCCCAAATAACGCGGCGAACATCCCAAATTGGCCGAGGACGGAATCTACAATTTGCGTGGCTGTGTCCTGGTCGAGAAAGGTTCCCTGGGGATTTACCCCGATCTTTTTTTGGTCATAGTATTCCCGCAGGCTTCTGGCTATGGCTGCTTCAGTTTCGGCGTCATCCCGCACCGTCTGTATCAAGACCGCATTGGCCCTGTTGGTGCTGTTGATCTCCTTCTGCAAGACGTCGCGCGGGACGTGGGCCGAATTCTGGGCAACTGGGTCGAACAGCAAGCCGACGACCAGCCAATCCGACTCGCCATTGAGGCCGTGGTTTAAGGTCACCATGTCATCCAGGCCGACGCCAACGTCGTCGGCCAGGATCTCATTGAGCACCACCGCGTGGGTGTCACCTGGCTGCAGCCATCGCCCCGCTCGCATCTGGGGGGCATAAAAGCTCGTGGGCAAAGGGACCCCAAAGACGCTGGCTGATTTGTCATCTTCCGACTCTTCCTGGCCCGCCGGCCGTATTGTGGGACCAGCAAGCGTCCACATCTCCACCGCTTTTACCCCAGGATAGCTCAGGGTCATCTCTTCGACCTTGCTGACGCGCTCGGGATCCTCAAAAGAGAGGCTGATATTAAATTTGAGCGTTGAAAACAAAACGGCCTCAAAGGTATATCTGACCGATTCACTGGCGCTCATGACCATCATGAATACAACGCCGCTCATCACCAGGGTGATTTGAGTCAGGAATACCCGTTCCTTGTTACGAAAAGTGTTGCTAACCATTAGTGAGACCAGGCGCGATATAAACCGGAATTTAGCCAGAAGGCGGTCTAAAAAACCGGATTCTGCGCTCAACCCATAGGTGCTGATGGCCTCGCGCACGGTGATGCGCGCCCCGGATAAGATGGGTTTCAAGGAAGCGAGCAAAGGGCCCAGGAGGGCAATGGCCACCTGGGCCAGGACGGCCGGTGGTGAAACCGTAAAGGGTCCGGGCGTGGCGTTGAACTGAGTAAGCAGCCAGGAGTTGAGCCCATGAGCCCCGATAGCCCCCAGGGGAACGGCGAAAAGAAGGGCCAGAAATCCGTAGACGAAAATGCCGGACATGTAAGTGAAGAATATAGTCCCGGTGCTTGCTCCAATGGCCTTCATAATGCCAATTTGATTGATCTGCTGAGTGACAATGGCGTTGATGGTGTTGTAGACCAGGAGCAAGCCCAAAATCAGAGCTACAATGGACATGACCCCCATGATGAAAAAAATGCCATCCATAAAGTCCTGGAAAAAGTGCTTGTTGGGGTCGGAGACGCGTGTGGGTCCGCCCTGGGCAGGAGCGGCGCCGCCAGATTCCACGTCTTGTTTTTCCAGCTTGTCCTGCATCTCGTCGGCGATGCCGGTCAGCACCGCTTCATCGTATCCTTCGGCTTCGCTCAGGACAGGCTCTGCGGCGCTGGCCATGATCCGGTTAAAGTTCCGCTCTTCGGTCAGGTCTTCATACCGGTCGCGGGTGGTATAAAAACTGGCAGTACCCCCAAAGCTGGGCGGACTGGCATATTGGTCGTAGAGGCTACCCCCGATCTCAACGATGTGTTCACGGTCCGCAACGCGGATGGTGACCTGCCCCCCTTCCTTTATGCCAAAGGCGACGTCGCAGCCCTGCCCCATGGCAAGAACTTTAGCTTTGGGCCAGTGACCACTTAGCAGCTCGATCTTGGCATAGTGTTGCTCTCCGTAATCGTCGCGAGCGGTCAAGCCGGCCGGTTTCCATTGGTCTTCAGGGTGGAGCTTCCATTCAATGCTTCTAGTGAGGTAGCCTTCCACCCCTTCAACCCCTTCGATGCGCTCCAGGACCATCAGGGTGTTTTCATCAACCGGCGGATCGGCCCACAGGACGATCATGGCCGGCGTGGCTCCACGCCATAGCTCTTCCATGGCCGGTATGAGCAAGTTTCTGGTGCCGATGATCAGGCCGATGGCAAAAGCGCCCATAGCGATAATGGCCACCACCTGCAGGGTGCGCCCCTTATTATCCCACAAATCGCTCCAGATTTTGTAACGAAGAACGCCCATAGATTCACTTCTCGCTCAAGGCGGACGACAGTCCGCCGCTGGACTGTCATCCAGCGAGAGCACCGCCTCGCTCAAGGCGGACAACAGTCCGCCGCTGGACTGTCGTCCAGCAGGAGCACTGGTACTCTTCTTAATGCCCGGCCCAGTCTCCAATCCCCAGGTACTCGTCGCGGGTGATGCGCCCATCCATGATTTCAATCGAGCGTGGCACCAGGTGCGCCAGTTCTTTGTCGTGGGTGACCATCAGCAGCGTTTTACCCTCGGCCACCAACTGGTTAAAGAGGTCAAAGACCATCCGGGCCGAAGCAGTGTCGAGGTTCCCCGTGGGCTCATCGGCGGTGATCAGAGGGGGATCATTGGCCAGCGCCCGGGAAATCGCCGCCCGTTGTTGCTGGCCGCCGCTGACCATGCCGGGCAACTTGTGGGCCTGATCGGCCAGCCCCACTATCTCCAGCAGGTGCATGGCCCGTTCGCGGCGCTCTCTGGGTTTGTACTTTTTGGCCAGGTCCATCGGCAGAACGACGTTGTTGAGCAACGTCAACGCCGGCAGCATCTGGAAGAACTGGAAGATGATGCCCACGTTCTCGCCGCGCCAGCGGGCCAGGGCATTTTCGCTCATTTCGTGAACCTGGTGGCCTAGCACCATGACCTCCCCATCGGTGGGGCGGTCAATGCCAGTAATCATATTGAGCAAGGTTGATTTGCCGTTCCCCGATGGCCCCACAATCGAGAGAAACTCCCCCTCGTCCACTTGAAACGAAATCCCCTTGAGGATGGTGATTTCGGTATCACCCACCGGGAAACTTTTAATCACATTATTTATCTCGACAATCGGCTCGTTGCCATTTTGTCCAGTCATCTCCAACCTCCACTAAATTCGCATCGTGGTATAAGCCACTTTGCTGCCGATGGGTCGCCAGACCCGCCGTGAGCGGTTAGGACTACCTGTGGCACAACAGTGCCGCCTGTGCCGCAATAGTGGCGCTTTTGCCACAATGCCTAAATTTGCGCTGTCCACAAGATTTCGGGTTTGGGACAGTATGTGGTGGCATCGTAGTAATCGGCGACGTTGATGTTACCTCCCGGCTCGGTAACCGTCTCAATCGGCAGGTCAATATAGTTTTCCTTTTGACGATAGGCCGCCAGTCGCCCTGTTTTGCCCGCGGCCAACAGGTTGACGGCCAGCGTGGCAAAATTCATGGCCCCCAGTAAATCCTGCCCATCGGGAATAGCGGTCCGTATCAGGAGTGAGAGCGGTTGGAAAAGAAAGCGTTGGCCCGTCAGATTTTCCAGAATCTCGGTGACCATGGCCCCACTGCCGCTGACGCGTTTGCCCATTTCCATGCCCAACTCTTGCGCCTTGGCTGCGGTTGCCTGGGCCAGCCGGCTCGGTTTGGCCCAGCGAGATAATTCGGCAGTAAGCTCGAGCGCTTTCTTGGGGGTGACTGTGGCGGCCTCGCTCATGGTGAGAATGGCATAGTTGTTCGGGTTAAGCTTTTTGTCCTCCATCAGCAACGAAGCCAGTGTTTCTGGATCGAAAGGCACTTCGGGGATGAGCGTTCGATCAGAGCCAGCCAGGAGAGAGGTAAGCAACGTGACCAGGCCCGTGCTTCGGCCCAGGACTTCGAGGATCGCGATTTCCTCCCGTGACCCGGCCATGGCCCGGACCTCGTGAACGCATTGCACGCCGCGACCCAAAGCCGTAGAAAAACCGATACTGTAATCACTGCCTTTGACGTCGTTGTGAACTGTTTTGGGAACGCCGATCAGGGGGACACCTTCCCCACTCAGACGGGCAGCGTAATTCAGAGCAGCGTTGTCACCCAATACCACCAGGGTCTCCAGTTGCAGCTTTTCCAGCACACGCTTAACGTGGTCCGTTAAATCTACGGGTTGGGTTACCTGTTTCACCGGTCGCAAAAATGGTGGTACGGCCTCCGGGCTGACGTGGTGCGGATCCAGGCGGCTGGAATGTAGGAAAGATCCAGCTGCCCGATCAATATCGCGGATCCTGGACTTGGTCATGATCATCGCATTGGCGGCGTGGGTTTCTGGATTTTCGGGATCATAGTGCAGCAGACCTTCCCACCCCTTGCGGATGCCGATGACTTCGTAGCCCCGGTCAATGGCCTTGTAGACCACCGCTTTCAGACAAACGTTCAGGGCTGGCGCATCGCCGCCGGCTGTGAGTATACCGATTCGCTTTGCCATAGTTTCACCTCCTGTGGCGCAATAGTGCCGCTTTCATAAAGTTGATGGTCTCCCCTTCGACTCTGCTCAGGACAAGCCCTTACAGAATCTAAAAAATGAATGATCCATATTTAGAACAGTTATTGCCCAAAAACAGCAAAAGCCACCCACCCTGATCTAAGAGGAGATCGGCCCGCATACTCATACTCATGTTATGCTCTATCCCCTCTCCCATTGGCTACTGGTTGCGATGAGAGCCACGAGGCGAAGTGTCGGTCAAAAATTAACAATAGCGCAATCTCGCATCCTTCAGGCGCGACGTTGCGCTATTGGTGGTGGTTCGAAATGGTGCCCTTTACTGGATATAGTGATAGGCGCAATTTCTAGCTGCTGGCAACTATTATACCACGCACCGAGTCAGCGGTCAACCAGTTCGCCGCCGTCAATTTCGATTTCTTCAGTCCAGGTACGTTCTTCTTTAGCTTTCGTTCATTTGTTTCCTCCTGTAGATGTTTGGTATCAGTTTTTTCTCTTGTGTCTACGTTACGCATCACTCGTATGCCAACACTTCGCGCACGGTGAGCCGCGAGGCACTCCGCGCGGGGAGAAAGCTTGCCATCGCGGCCAGGATGAGGACGACAGCCAGCCAGAGCAAAGTGCCGTTGATGGAAAAGGTGTAGTTGAGGGGGAAATCCGTGAAAGCTATCCCCACGGCGTCGCTGAGGAGCTTGCCAATCGGCAGAGCCAAAATGGCACCAATGAACCAGCTCAACACTCCGATGAAGAGACCCTCAGCCATGAAGATCTTCAACACGGAACCGTCCGATGCGCCAACCGCCCGCATCACCCCAATCTCGCGGGTCCGTTCGATCACATTGATGCTCATGGTACCCATCAGCCCCAGGCCACCGACGATCGCAATCAGAATGGCCATAATGGAGAGAAAGACAACGATGATGTTGAATTGAAACTCAACGTTCTCCCGAATCGAGGCAATCGTTTCGGTTGAGCTGACTCGCAAGCCGCGGCTGTCAAAATGCTCTTTAACCTTCTTCGCCAATTCTGACTGGAAAGCAGGATCGTGTCGCTCGCCGATAATCTGGACGCCGCTAGAGCGCCCCACGAAACGAATCACGCGGGCGAAGTAGGGCTGATTGGCGTAGGCGATGCGTCCTGTCATCACCCCCTTGACAATGCCGACGACCCGCCACGTCGTCTCGCGCGCTTCAATCTTGAGGACAATCTCATCGCCTACCTTGATGTCCGGTTCTTCTTCGATCACGTAAGTATTGACGACGATGGCGTTCTCGTCGTCTGGCAACAGCCAGCGCCCCTCAAGGACAGTAGGTTGAATCAAGTTCGTGTCGGCACGGGGGGCAACGATGCTAAAGTTGGGTCCCTCGTGACCATCGGGGCGTATGCGGCGAGCGGTGTTGCCGGTCCAACTTTCGGCGTCAACAACGCCTGGCACGCGCATCGCTTCCCGTTCGATCTTCGGGATGCGATGGGAGTGAGCAAAGTCCACCTCAATGTCATAATTCCAGTAGGTGAGGGCATCGTCGAGTGTGGTCAACAGAGAGGCATGGACACTCAAGACGGCGATAAAAATCGCGCCGCCCAGGGTCAAAGTAGACAGAGTGAGCGCCAGTCGTCCCTTGCGTCGAAAGGTATTGCGCAGCGAGAGGCGCATGGGGCGGGACAGCGCCCGGATGGCACTGGTCACCTCTTCAACTAGCCGGTCTATGAGGCTCATACCAAAACGCCCCTTGCCCAGCCCGTAGGTGCTGAGCGCCTCGCGCACCGTGACGCGAGCCCCGGAGAAGATAGGGTACAGCGCCGCCAGGAGGGGCACGATGAGGCCAACCGCCACTTCCAGGGCAAGCGCCTGGGGCGGGATGCGGAAGCCAGCCAGATCAAAGTTAATCAGGCCAGCCAGATAACCGGTGAAGGCGTAGGCTGCCACCCCCCCCCAGTGGCACAGCTACCACCAGCGAGAGCAAGCTGAAGATGAGGACCATGCCCACGTACAGTTGAACAACTTGAATGGGGCGGGCCCCGACGGCCTTCATGATGCCAACTTGACGTATTTGCTGCGCCATCAGCGCTGAAATGGTATTGATTACCAGGAAGCCGCTCAGGAAGAGGGAGAGGGTGCCGAGCACCCCCAGAATGATCATCATCGGCTCCACGGATTCGTTGGCTGGATGTTCACCTGGCTCCGGAATCCAGATCCAATAGACCGTCCGCCCACTTTTTTCAATCTTGTCTTGTACCCGGTCGGCCACAGCCTGTATATGGTCTTTGTCGGTTTCATTTTCGGAGACGATGATATACAACTGGTTAAAGTCCCGGGAAAAGCCAAGCCATTCGAGCGTATCAAAGGCAATATAACCGTAGGGTGTACCGACAAAGCTGGCCGGTGGCTTGTTCATGTCATGAGCCAAGCCGGCGATACGCATCTGGCGCTGTTTCCCATCGGGCGTTTCGATCACAACCGTATCATCCACGTCCGCGTTCATCAGGGGCAGCGAGGCCCGTTCGATGAGCAGCTCTCGTTTGGGGGGTGGCCAGGCCCCACTCTCCGGCGCGAGTTTGTGAACCCGCATGTCATCGTAGTCATAGATGGCATCCAGGTTGAGGGTACGCCACTCATCCGGTCCAACCTTTAGACGCACTCTGACGCTACGTCGTCCCTTTGCCTCGCGGATACCCTCCATGCGCCGCACCACCTGCACCAGTTCCTCGTCAAAGGCTGCGGGATAAAGTTCGGCACTGGCCGGGTCGGTCGCAGCGTAGCTGACGGAAAGGTCATTTGATATCATGATTTGCGTGCTGACAATCATGCCCACGGCAAAGACGCCGACGGCGATGGAAAGCACGACGATCACAGTGCGTGTCTTGTTATGCCACAGGTCACGTAGCACTTTGCGCCAGCGTGGGCTAATCATACGCTACCTCTGACAGTGCCGGGTTGATAATCTCGCCATCGGCCAGATTGACGACCCGCGTGGCCCGCTTGGACAGGTCCCGGTCGTGGGTCACCATCAGAATCGTCTTGCCCTCGTCTACCAGGCGCTCAAAGAGCCGAAAGACCGACTCGGCCGTCTTTGAGTCGAGGTTGCCGGTCGGCTCATCGGCGGCCAGGATCGGCGGATCGTTGGCCACTGCCCGGGCGATGGCCACGCGCTGCTGCTCGCCGCCCGAGACAGCCGAGGGCAGCTTGTGGGCGTGTCTGGACATCTCCACTTGCTCCAACAGGTGCATGGCCCGTTCCCGGCGCTCGCGCGTGGAGTACATGTGGCAGAAATCCATCGGCAGCATCACGTTCTCGATGACCGTCAACGTCGGTAACAGTTGGAAGAACTGGAAGATGACGCCGACGTTGCGGCCGCGCCACTCTGCCAGTTTCCCTTCACTGAGCGTGTGCACCGCGGTGTCGCCCACCAGCACCTGGCCGGACGTGGGCCGGTCAATGCCGGTGAGCATGTTGATGAGGGTGGATTTGCCGCTGCCCGACTTGCCGATGACGGCCACGAATTCGCCGCTATCCACCCGCAGGTTGATATCCTTGAGTGCGGTAAAGTCCCCCGCCGCGGTCTCGTAATTTTTCACCACCTTCCGCAGCTCGATGAGACACTCATTGCCGTTTCGGTAGCGTCCGTTCGATGCCCCATTTGTGGATCCACTTCGCTTCAACCAGCGTCCAAGCATAGATACCTCCCAAACATCAATTTAGGGTTGACAGAGTACTAGCCTTGCCCAACCAACCGCTAACTGCTGATTGCTTCATCGCTCTGAGCCCCGTCCCCGGGATGACTAACGGTTGTGAGATGAGGCGCGCGGAAGATGCTTATCCGTCATACCTGAAGTGTACTTCCTCCGGCGACACGTTCAGAATAACTAGGCGTCCTTTTGGCAACTCAACTTCGCTTTGGCCCTTTGGAAGATACAGGTTGTAGGCCATAGAGCGGTTGCCGGAGTACACTATCACAACCACGGAGTAAGTTGAGTCACCTAACATACCTGCGTAGACGACTGAATAGCTCGCCAGGATCCCGCGCTTGACTATGGCAGATTGGCCGACCTTCAAAATGTTGTCAACTTCTGTTGTAAGGTTCCAATTGATAACGCTTTTTCCAGAATATATAGGCCACCAGTAAAGCGACGACCGCCGTTGCCGCTCCAAATTCACCGATAAAATACAGTAGTGCTCCTTTATCTGTTGTGAATTTCGGGCATGGTTCACAGGAGTCTGAAATAGGGCCACAAGCACCTTGACAATTTGAAA
>SOHZ01000532.1 GCA_004377365.1 Anaerolineales bacterium
GCTTTCGACAACATCGTGGTAAAACCTGCCGAGTGAGGTCCTGGATAGAGCGCTAGCCCAAACGTATGTCAGCAACCAAAGGAAACCGCCAACACCATTGTTGGCGGTTTCCTTAATCGAAATTGACAACGGCAGAGAAAGGGTTTAGAATACCCTCGATTTTTGTTCAGACCGGATGACTAGCTTTTGTATACCCTCTTCGGTTGTGGCTGGTGATGAGGGGGGGTCAAAGTGAACGTCCTGATTGTTAACCCCGATAAGGTTTTCCTGTCGGCCCTCTCTCCCCTCTTGGAGAAAGACGGGCACAATGTATCCGTCGCCTGTGACATGACGGCAGCCCTGCAAGTGTTAGAGCAAAGCCCGCCGGGTTTGGTGGTCATGGAAAGGGAGTATCTGGAACAAGAGGGGCAACCTTTCTTTGCCAAGCTCGGCCAGGATGATGGGCTGCCCATCATCCTTCTCACCTCCGGCAGCCAGACGGGCGAGGGCGTGAAATTCGCTCCTGCGCCTAAACAGCATGAACTGGAACGCATTGAGGCCATCGTGGCTCGTGTTAAGGAAGCCACCTCCGACCGGAGAAGCGAAACCCTTCGAGTCGGAGACCTGGTTATTGACTTTGCCAAGAAGCAGGTCTCTTTTGGCGGGCGACGGATCAAACTGCCTCCTATCCAATTTCGCCTGTTGGCACACCTCGCTCTCAATGTAGGACGAGTGGTAGAGTATCAGGAACTGTTGTGGGAAGTGTGGGGGTATCAAGGAGAGAACAGCGAGGCCCGAGAACTCCTGAAGGTCCACATCCGTCAGGTCCGGCGTAAGCTGGGGTGGGATGCCGCCAAGGCTGAGTACTTGCAAGCGGTACGTGGCTTTGGATATATGCTCGCCGAACCGGAGGAGACCGACTAAAGGAACCTTGGCCGCTAGGTGACGATTGGTTGCCACCTGAAGCGGTCTGCAAATCCGCATCGAATCTGACACACGGCGAAAGCCAGAGTGCTCACACCCCCTCCATACGGAGGGGGTTTCTAGTTCGCTGTGCCCCTAATTGTTCACCAAACTCTCACCGTTTCTTCACCGAACTCACACCGCTTTTTTCTGTGTTTTGTGATCTGGGACTTTGATAAGAGCAACCATTTCATTGATGTCTTTCAGGTGAGGGTCCTGGCTGATGTGTCCCTGCCCGAATACGCTTTCGTCATTCACTGCGCTGGCAGTGAATTTCGGGGGCAGACGCCTCTGGGGGAGGGGTTGTACTGGGATGCCAGTCCTGGCCTGCTGGCCAAGGCCAAGGTCATGGCTACCCCTTTTGGGGACTTGAGGGTGTTGACAGGGCCAAAGGCCGTCGAGTACTATCGCTTCTATCAGGTAGCGGAGGACTTTACCCTGCGCCGGCGCGCCCTGGCTGCCGAGAGGCTTTTCGGTGATTATCAGCTCATTGCCAACCAGACCCATCAGGGTTTGACGAGCATGAATGAGGCGATACTGGGCACGCATCAGGTCGTGGAGGATGAGAAGACTCTCTATCCTGTGACACTGCGCGGTGATATACCGGCTTACCTTCTCCTGGGCAAGTCCAACTTTAGCGAAGAAATCCTGGAAAACTATGGCTTTGAGAAGCGGGCCAAAGCCCTGGGAGTCTACGACCGCCTACGTCAGGCCAACATTCTGCCTCACGGCGGCGGTTACGACTTTCCTCACATGACAGGGGTGACACGGGTGGTTGAATTTGGCAAAGGGCGTTACTTCAAGGTTGATTTGGCCAGTGACTACGGTTGTCAACTCATCTCCAACGCGCGAGAGATCCCCTTTAACTACCGGGGGAAGACGGTGATCCTCCGCACTCTGGAGTTGGGCCTGGGAGAGCTGGTAGCCAAACTGGTGCCCCTTTACGTTTTGAAGACATAGGCGTCTGTTTTTCATCCTGTCGAAGCTACACCACAGATCAGCTTAGTACTTTGATCATTGCCCTTTTTGGGAACACAGAGCCGCCAACGTTTTGTCTTCGTTGGCGGCTTTCGCCACTAGTGCGGCACAGGCTTTTGGCGAGGGCTGTGCCGCACCCAGGCTCAGCCTGCAACGTAAGGCACTGTCTGCGGACCCTCGGGCAGGACGCAGATGGTGGCATTGGGGCCATATCTCTCCAGAAGCTGGGCCAAGGTTTCTTCGATGCTGTGACAGGGCAAGAGCAGGGCCTCTCTGATCTGCTCATCGGAGAGATAGGAGGTCTTGACGTAGACGTCAGCCTTGAGCTGGATCTGAGCCTGAACCTGGGCCTCCCATTGGTCTTGCATCAGAAACCCCGGTGCCCTGATGACTTCCAACAACTGCTGCGGGCTATCGGCCATCTTGAGGATGTTTTTGTACTCTCCGTGGTCGGGGATGCCGTCCCAACATTCGGCGGCGGTGATGATGCTGCCCCTCTCCTTGACCACCAATGCGGCCGCCGACATGCCCTTAACCGCCTGATACAGGTTGATATCCAGAGGATAGCCCGAGTTGGTAGTGATCACGATGTCGAAAGACTCCGGCACAGGCACCATGACTGACTTGCTAGCGAAAGCCGTGCCCGCCGCGTGAGCCTGCCAGACGTCGCCAGCAAAGACCCCCGTGATCTCTTTGTTCTTGTTGAGGGTCACGTTGAGGAGAAAGGTCGGCTCGGTCTTGGCCGCCATCTCCCGCATCTCCTCCCAGATAGGGTTGCCCCTTCGACCCAGCTCAGGGCAGGCCTCGG
>SOHZ01000295.1 GCA_004377365.1 Anaerolineales bacterium
GGAAACCATCAAACGGCTCCATCCGCCCCTTCACCCGACTTTCAAACCATGCCCCGCTCTCTATCAGGATAATCCTCGAAGAACGCTTCAAAGGACTGAATCGCATCGGCCTTGATCAAATCCTTGTGCTTGTGATGCGTTTCATCAATACCCAGCAACCTCTCCACGATCCTTGCCTGCAGAGATGGCTTGGCTCCACGGATGAGAATTTCGTCAGGATACATGTTCTGAGACAACCTGATAACGAAGCCCTACACGCCCCTCGGCTTGAATTTGGGCGGAAATCAGTTTTAGCCGCGTTGGCCACTCGTCTGGTTTTAAGGCTGGCGCGTCAAACAGGGATGGTGTCTCTGGGCCGCCTATTACGGCCGGAAAGAACTCGATGCTGATTTCGTCTATGAGCCCAGCACGCAAGAGCGCGCCGTTCAACTTGCCTCCCGCCGTTGACACTACACATGTAACTCTCAACTGGGATCCCAGTTTCTCCAGGGCAGCGGGAAGATCAACTCGCTTTTCCCCTGCCACCAAGTAGGGAATCCTTTCACGCTGGAGATAGGCCAGATACTCAGGTGGAGTATGGTGGGCCACCAAAACCAATAGATGCCATCCTTCCCATCCCTCAAATTCCTTGTAAAACCATCTCACGCGTCCTCGGCTATCCACAGCCGTGAACCACCCCTGGTGTCCCGGACGATGGACGACGTCGTCTGGCAAAAAGTCCTGATACAGCGACTGGGGATCACCGGCGACGGGCGGGAGAGGCTCGGGCTCCGTGCTACTCAAAACAAAAGAGCCGCTGCCTTCCAGGAAGACTTGCGGTTTGTAGGTAAGCTTGAGCCGTTCGTATACATCGTCGCTTGATCCCGCGATAGCCTGCCATCTTTCGTCCCCGTATAGCAGAAGGACGTCGGGTGCAAGCGTTATCCTCCCATCTACTGAAGCAACCGCATGGGTGACTACTCGCGGTCTGTTCATAAGCGCTTTCCTCCTTATGATCAGAATCGTGGTGGTTACTGCCCTGCTCTCACCGGATCGCCAGATCCGGTGGCCTGGCGGCGGGATCTGGCGCTTGTCCTGAACTTGTTGAAGGGATCCCACCCGAGCAGAATAGGGTAGCAACACTCCATGGGAAACTGCCATCGTGTCCCAGAAGGCGCAAGCGTCCAGCGCTGAAAGTATTATACACCAGGTTCATGACAAAATATGGCATAATTGCGACTTGATATCTGCACTACTAAACCAACTCGCGCAACCGCGACCAGGCTGCTTCTTCCAGGTCGGCCAGTTCCAACAGGGGCGCGTTGACCTCTGGCAAGGCTGCCGCCGGGTCGTCGGCTTCGAACGCGCGCTGGAACGTCTCGGCCACCACCTGCCACCGGTCGCCGATGCGCTGGAACTCGTCGGCGACGGTGATCATCCGGTCATCACCGGTGATCGCGGCCGCCTCGCGCAGGAAGCGGCCGTACATGTAGCGGAAGATGCCTCCGCCGGTGCCGCCCTCGGCGTCAATGAAGATAAAGACGTTGAAGCAAGCAAAACGCAACTGTTCTTCGTCCATGATCTCCGGCCACTTGAGGGTGCGTTTGGCCGCCTTGCGAATGCCCTTGACGCCCAGGTTGGTGATGGGCGGTTCCAGCATGGCGGTGACCACCTCGCGAATCGCCTGCCGGGCTTCTTCTGGCTCCGGCGGTCGCTTGCCGCTAAAGTCAAAGGTGTACCAGGTGTGTCGGGGCGGAAAGGGTTTGAACTTGGAGCCGCGCGCCTGGGCCAGGTCTTCCAGCGATACGGGGTGCAGTTCCTCGTCACGGTCGGCGATGAGCACCTGGCGGGTCTCGGGGTCGTATCCGGCGACGACCACCACGTGCCCGCCAAAGTGGTATTCCTCTGGAAAATCAAAGTAGGGCAGGAAACCCATGTCAACGTGAATCATCACCGGCTCACCCGCTTCCAGCATATCGAGCAGGGCCTTTTCCGCTTTCCGGGCGCTGCCGGTTTGAAAGGATTCGACGCGCACGCCGGTGCGCCTTCCGGTGGTCTTTTCCAACCCTTCTTCCCCCGGCCGCCCCGTATTGGCCCGCCCCCCATAAAAGGGCAGAGTGCCTTTCATGTGCCAGTAAACGAATCCGACCCCGGCGCCCAACCCCAGCAACAGGTCTTCGCTGAGGGGATGATCGTGGAACTCGTAGATATGGCGCATCGAGCCGGTGACGCAGTGGTGGGTGGTCAACGATTTGAATCCGGGCAATGGTTTAAGCGTCATTTTGGTCTCCTCTCCTTCTATCTAGCGAAACTTCGTCTCAAACTGACAAGCTGCCAACCATCTCCCCACAGACGGAAAGGAACAACGAATTGGAAATAGAACGAATTTCTACGTGTTGATCGAATTCGCCTGACCCAATTCGCTGAATTCCGAATTCGCTGTTGTCTCCCTACTTGAACCGAACCGGCGTTATTGCTAGTCTGGTATCGTAGAAATTCGCCAACAAGCCAAGTTCAAGACCCATGCGCCGTAAGTGTGCTTTGAGTTGTTCGGCCCTAGCGTCATCAGTCCTGCGAAGCGCGAAAGTGGCCAGCAGCACCTTGCCCTCTACCCGAATCAGACGGACGTCTTGATAGCCTAACAAATGACCCTCATATTCTACAGGCAACTGCTTGATATAGTCGTAGTCAAGACCACTGCGGCGCAACTCGATCATTGTCGCCCGCCAGTAAACCTGGTGTAAGAACCCCGGTCCCAAGACAAAGTGAACACGGTGACAAGCGCGCTGAATGTCGTTTACCAGGTCAGGGTAGAGCAACCCTTGGGCGACAGACCGAGATTTCCAGACAAACTCTGGCCTCTTGTCGCGCAAGAAATTCGGCAGCCGCTCATCTTCGAAAGAAGGGCCACCATAATTGGCGACAATAGCCAGGTCGGCGTCAGTGACTTTCAGGTAAGAGATAGCCTGTGCTTTGTGAATCGGCTCAATCGCAGGCGCAACCTTGAGTTCAAGCAACATCTTGCCACCCTCAATCCACACATCTACGTAATACAACCCCACTCGTTCGCCCTCGTAATAGACTTCAAAGCTCTTTTCCGGTTCACAGGCAATTCCACGCTTGTTTAGCCCAAGGATAATGGCATCCCGATAATATTCCTCTTTGAGCAGCGGGCCAAGGTTATTGTATACGTTGAGCAGCACGCCGCGCACCTGGTAACAGAGTTCGGGATGTACAAGTTTAGACATCGCTCCCCCTCTATCCTACTTTAATTCGTTCTATTCCAAATTCGTTGTTGTTATTCTCAATTCGTTGTTGTCTTCTCGTAACCACCCAGCAATCTCCCCAGCCAGACTCTTGCCGATTCCCGGCAGTTCCCGCAGCCCCGCCTCACCCTGTACCTTATATATCTCAGCAATGCTCTCCGGCCACTCGTCCACCGCCCAGGCCGCTTTGCGGTAGGCCCAGATGCGATAGTCCTTCGCCTGCTCCAATTCCAGGTCGTAGGTCTTGAGAAACAACCGCTCGGCGATGCGCTTGTTGACGGCCAACGGCCCCGGCGGGATGTAGCGCGGCAAACGATCCAGCAGCCCATGACGGGCGCACAACTCGCGGAGCAGCAACCCCAGCCGGGCATTGTAGGCCCCCGGCGGGCCGTAGCTCGGTTTTCCTCCCACCTCCCAGTCATACAGTTCCCGCCAGCGAGCCTTCAGCGCCGGGTCCAACCGCCGGGCAGCCTCCAGCGTCCGCTTGGCCTGGACGCCGTCCATGGTCAGCCCGCCGCCCAGCACACATATCCCCCCGTGGTCCTTGGTGGCGCGCACCATGTCCTCCAGGTGGCCCTCGTCGTCGCCCACCAAGGGGAGTATGGGCATCATCGAGGTGCCAACCAGGATGCCGGCGTCAGCTAACTTGGCCATGGCTTGCAAGCGGCGCTTTACACCCGGGCTGCGCGGCTCAAAGGCTCGCTTCAGGACCGGGTCCACGTTGCTGATACTAACCAGCACCCCCACCCAGGCCCCCCGGTTGATCTCCCCCAGCAGGTCCAGGTCGCGGACAAGCAGCGGCGAACGTTCGACGATGAACAGGGGAAAGCCCAGGTCGCGCACCACTGCCAGCATGCCGCGCGATAGCAGGTAGCGGTCCTCGGCCGGTTGCTGCCAATCCCCAACAGAGATCACCTCGTGCTCCAGGCGGGGAAGCTCCTTCCGCAACAGCTCCACGGCGTTGATCTTGACCTGGATCAGGGTGTCGAAAGTGTCCGGGTCACGCCGTCCCAGGTAACGGCTGCCCCGCGAATAGCAGAACTGGCAGCCACTGCGGCAGCCCACGTAAGGGTGCGCGGTATACTTGCCCCAGAACCAGGGGCCGTCCACGTGCTTGTGGACGTTGACGATTTTGCGAGTGCGAACCTCTTGGAATTCCAATGCACTATAGACAGACATCTTTTACCCTCACTGCCTGTAATTGTACTTGATAAGGCACAATCGTGCAAAGGGAAGACAGCATGACACAGCAAGCATTGACCATCAGGCAGGACCAAACACCGACCACAACCGGGCTGACCGCCAGGGACGTGTCCGACTTGTATTGCACCCTGAAAAGCCGTTGCTTTTTGATTTGGAGTGTGATATAATGAATGCAAAGTATTCGTCAGTTTTCTATGTTTCGCTCCATAAAGCCCTCCCTGCGGTTGGGCTTTATGAGTTGGCGCTGGCGGGTTATCCGCCGCGCCGTTATGCGGCCCACCGACTTGAAATCTTGAGTCTGATGGAGAGCCAACCAGACGTAGCGCAGTGCCTAGTGATGGGGTTCACCAGTGGTCAAGGGGCCTCCGACAAGGAAAGATACCTATGGTTACGGATGACAAGATCATTCGGGAAATGATGTCATATTATGATGAGAGAGCAGAAGAATATGACGAAATCTATTTGGGAAAAGGTCATACCACCATAGATCCCGATGTATATAGAAAAGACGTGGCTAAAGTTTCTGAAATGGTTTCAAGATTCGGAAAAGGAAATTTGATTGATATAGGATGCGGCGCCGGATTTTGGTTACCAAGCTATGCACGAAATTGTAACCAAATAACATTTCTCGACCAATCTGAAAGGATGCTTTCAAAATGTAAAGATCGAGTTGAAGAATTGGGATTAGCAAACGCATCGCGTTTTATCCAAGGAGATTTCTTGGATGTCAACTTGGAAACTTTGAAATATGATTGTGCATTAGTGGGTTTTCTTCTAAGCCATTTAACGTTTCAACAGGAGGAGGTCTTTTTTGGGAAACTTGAGGAGATTCTAAAGACCAATCCGCAGTTAATGTTTATTGACAGCGTTTGGAATGCGAGGCGACAACAGTATCGAGAAAAGGAAGGGATCCAAGAAAGAGTTCTGGGTGATGGGCGTATATTTAGAATCTATAAAAGATATTTTGAAAGGCCGGATGTTGAGGAGATGTTTAAGAGGTATGACTTCAGGATTGAATCATGTTACGCTGGGGATGCTTTGATTGCGGCAATAGCAGAAGGCTACTGGTAAGTAGAATCTAATAGTTTAATCGCTGCCCAAGCTTCGCCCAACTGCAAGTCGCGCACTGGCGCAGGTACCCGCCATTTGGCACAATTATAGGTGGGCGGAGCCATCACTGATTCCGCCTCCACTCCCAACCCGTGCGTGAGAGCTTTCCCCTCACACGGCTCTTGAGCGCCGGGGCCGTTGTCATCACCACCGTGTGCCGTGAACCATATGCCCGCCAAGCTCCCTTGCGACCTTTGGCACCCATCCCCCGTTGCTGACGAGCAATGGTTTCGGGCGAACGGGTCGCACCAAGTCGCTGCAGCGGACGTGCTAATCGAGTATCCTTGTGTGGTATTACGGTAGAGAAATCTTGGGAGCGTTGCAGCACGCATTGGAGGAGAGCTATTGTGCCAGAGATCGCTCGTTTCTACGGTATCATAATCCGTATGTACGCTGAACCTGATGCGCCGCATCATAGGCCTCACTTTCACGCGTACCATCAAGATGCAGTAGCGGTCTATGCCGTTGATACGATTAAGTTGATCGGAGGTTCGCTGCCTCGGCGGCAGCAACGTCTCGTTGAAGCGTGGGCTGAGTTGCATCAGGATGAGTTGCTTGCCAATTGGGAACGACCCCTGACTGACTTGTCATCACATCAAGGCGCAGTTAGGCCAAAACACACACCAGATGTTGGGGTAAGCCGCGATTTTCCCCTAGCTGTAGGGGGTGCGACCAACCGGCATATCGTTCTATGTGACTATAAGTCAGCCAGGGGGGAACGACTGCAGGGAGGCCGTCCACCAGTGAGGGTCGCCCCGCTGAAGTGAGATCAAGGAGTGTGTGATGAGTCATCCCATCTATCGAGTGGAGTCCTTCGAGATAGTAGGGCCGTACACCCTGAAAGTGGAATTCGATGACGGTACTTCACAGGTCATAGACTTCACGCCAGTTCTCTGTGGAGAGTTGTACGGGCCACTGAATGATGAGACTCTGTTCAACCAGGTGCAAATTGATCCGGAAGTGCATACACTTGTGTGGCCGAACGGAGCAGATTTCGACCCGGCGACGCTGCACGACTGGCCGGAATACGTTGAAGAGCTGAAAGCACTTGCCGGTCGGTGGTCATTGGTCGCCGCATAAGTTATGGTAAGGCGGGGCCTCCCGACCCCGCCCCCCACTACAGAACCGGACGTGAAGGCTTTCCCTTCGTCCGGCTCTTGAGTACCAGGGCCGCCGTCATTGGTACCGATAGCGGCGATTACTCACTACGACGGCTTGCTAAATTACGGTGGCGCAGGCCCGCTGCTCGTCCGAGAGATAGGTAAGGGCCTTGCGCAGCATTATAGCCCGATGGCGGCGCTGGCGCTGGACAACCTGCTGTGCTACCCAATCTGCCACCAGGTCAGGATAATGCTTACCCAGCGTCTTCAGCCCCCAGCCCACGCCCTTGACGGCGTCCATGTCCCACTCCTCGAACATCGGCTCCAGGAAGGCCAGCAACACCTCTGCCTGGGCAGTG
The DNA here is from genome assembly GCA_004377365.1 of Anaerolineales bacterium. Lineage (GTDB taxonomy): Bacteria > Chloroflexota > Anaerolineae > E26-bin7 > E26-bin7 > E26-bin7. The sequence goes on from SOHZ01000295.1 coordinate 7,018, forward strand.
TGCTCCGCTGCGCCACGCGAGCGTTTGGCCCAAAAGTGAACGGCGACACCAACCGTCCGGCGCACCCAACGGTTGGCGTCCTCGCGCCAGAAAGCGAGCAGATCCAGCGCTGGCTGAAAGTTGGCCACCAACGCCGGGCCGGGCACCCGCTCCCCCAGAATGTCCGTGGCGTACCAGACGTCGGCGGCGATGGTATACTCTCGGCAGCGGGCAAAAGCACCTTCGGGATCACGTTCCAACTGTGCCCCCAGCGCGCTGGCGATGACCACCCAGCCACCTTCGGTCTTGTCGGTGGCGATGCGGTCCAGAAAAGCGTTTGCCCTTCGATCATACTCAGGACAGGCCTCCTCCAGCGGCCCAGCACCAACCTCCTCGCCGATGCGATCGAGTAGACGAAATGGTGTGCGCTCGGCCAGCACCGGGGCCAGCAGGGCATAGGCCTGAGCGATCTGTCCGGCTTGAACCAACGCAGCGATGCGTTTTCCCAACTCCCTGGCTTCTTTGGTCTTCATAGTGATCCCCTTATCTTGACATTGTTGGATTCCTGGTAGGGGCTGCTTGGTTACAGAGGTGGCTGCCACATAACACTACATCGAATTGGGAAAGGAACGAATTTTCCGATTCAAATTCGCTTTTTTCTGAATTCGTTGTAGTGTTTCAGTCAATGTAACAATGTCAAGTTATTTCAACTCGCTCAAAAATTCCCCGATGACCGCCGCGAATTCTTCAGGCTGCTCGTAGAAAGAAAAATGCGTAGCATCTTCTATGACATGAAACCGGGCGTTGGGGAAAGCATCCACGTAAATGCGGCTTGCCTCCTCTGGCTGAAGGTCGTCTGCCCCGTGCACGACAAGCACCGGCGCTTTTACATCTTTCAAAGCACCGCGATAATCGTGCCGCGTCCCCATACTGAGATACATGGCCCAGACCATCCATCCGCCAGACTTTCCTTGCGCCGGTATTGAGGTTTTAACCACGGCCTCATAGTATTTGCCGAACTCTTCATTCAGTGCCACCAAATCAGCTTCGGATTTGGAGAATATATTCTTGAAATCTAAGTACTCCTTCAGGTAAGCATCATAGTCTGCCTGCATGTTTTCCGGCAAGCGTTTCCTTACCTCTTCAAAGAGTCCCCCTTCTTTTTGAGGCATCACCAGCACATCCGCGGGAGCTATCAGAATCAGAGCCTCAACCCTCTCGGGGAATTCAGCGGCGTACAACGAAGCCAAAAAGCCCCCGAAGGAATGTCCGATGAGGATAAGCTTTTCCTCGCCAAGAATCCGGCGTATCCTCTCAATATCCGCCACTTGAGCGCCGATACCGAGTGTCTGATCAAGCGTCTTCATATTCTCGTAATAGTTGGATGAAGGTAACCTGTCAATGGGCCTGGTGGATTGGCCACATCCCCGCTGGTCGTAATAGTGGAACTTGTACTCACTTGTGAGCGGTTCTAATCCCGGCCAGGGCTTAGCAAACGGATAGCCTGGCCCTCCGTGAACGATGAGAACATTTCTTCCTTCTCCCTCAGAAAAGTGGTAAAGCTGGATGTCTTTCTCCACATTCCAGAAACGCTCATCACTTGATTGCTCTGGAGGCGTCAGAGGAGCCCGAAGGTTTTCGCCTGCGCGAACCATCCCTGGTTCATATAAAGGTTTTCCCATGGCGTACCAAAAAAAGACGCCAGCGACGGCAATCAGCACAAGCAGGATCAAGACCACGATAAGGATCACTTTCTTCATGATTTTTCTCCTCGGTAGTTTTGCAAATTTTACTTCGTTTCCTCAGAAACTTATTAAGCGTTCAGAGGTGTCATTGCGAGGAGCGCAGCGACGAAGCAATCTGGTTTTAGGCTGCCGGATTTTGCTCGCCAACAACGAGATTCTTCGCTCCCTTCGGTCGCTCAGAATGACAATGGCTGAGTGGTTACGTTTCGACATGATCTGCGGGTACCCACCCACTCTGTCCCTCCTGATTCGTACACCATATCCAACCACTTTCCTCTTTGCCCATTAGCAACTCTTCTCCGAGGCTGACCGAAAGCTCGGTTGCCTCATAATCGTAGAGTGCTATGCCAGTGTCGCCTTTCCGTTCCACATACTTTTCAGGCACCCATCTGCTTTTTCCGTCCCGGTTCGTGCACCACAGCCAACCACTCCACTCGCTTTCTTTCTCGCCAATTGCCAGTTCCTCTCCAGCGCTGATGACAAGCGGCTCAGAATAGGGGGACTGATATTCAGAGACTACACGGCAGATTTGTCGCTGCTTGTTTTTTGTCTCCATCAGATGTCATCCCAATTCCACTGGCAACCAGTGCAGTCCCTCCCCACAGACAGCGAACGCCAAGCCCCACCCGAACGGCTCGCTCGCCCGCAGTGTCGCGGCAAGGCAGTGCGCGCCAGGCGACAAGTCCTGCTGGAGGGATTGCGTTCCCAACTCTGCGTACCCGCGCGCTGCGCGGTCCTCAAAACCTTTGAAAGTGTTCTCTCCACTAAAGAGCACCTGCCCGTCCAGATCCAGGGAGAGCGCATCGCTGAAGCCAAACTCGAACGCCACCGCCCCTCCCTCAGGCGTCTCGAAACGCCGGGTCAGACGCACATCGCCCAACGAGATTGGCAGGTAGCGATTCAGGTTGACCACACCATTCGGTTCACAGGTCACCACACCGTAATCCTCCACAAACCAGGCTTCGACAGTGCCTTCAGCGGCGCTGGGCATCTCTCCCTGGGGGATGTCCAGCCCATCACAGGTCGAGACTCGCAGATCGCAAAAGTAGGCCGGGCGATAGGTCCACAGCCCCAACAGCCCAGCCGCGGTCGGATGTGCTAGCCTCTCCACCACCAGCGGCGGCTGCCCATCAACCGAAACAGCGGCCCGCGCGCCGCGAAAATCCACCCTCAGCCGGAACCAGCGCCCGGTCGGCACCTGCGTGACACGTTGGTAGCTCGGACCATGATACACCTGCCAGGTATTCGACCCGTGAAAGACTGGATCGTACTGCAGCGCATCCCACTGACCACTGACGTGAGGCACGGCGTAGGCCAGCTCAAAGTTGAGCACATCCGCCACACGGAAAGCGATGCCCGGGTAGGCCGGCCCATCAGCGCCAATCAGCACCTCGATGCTGGCGTCCGTCGCCCGGTGGCCGGGGACCAGGGCCAAGCCGTTCTCCAACCGCAGCGCTTCGCGCCCCTGCCAAATGACGACCTCAGCCTGCGCTGCGTGGATTTCCAGGTCGAGAGGATTGGTGAGGGGATCTTCCAAAAGCGTGGTCATCTTGAATAGCTCCTTACAACATTTCGATGATCTCGTCCGCAGACAAAACTCTCGCGAAACCTTTCCTCAAGACTTTCAGTTCAGGTTCTTGCATATCGGGATCATCTGTTGATGTCACGTCGCTTCCAAATACAACTTTAAAGCTCCTCTCGTAAGCTTGACGCGCCGTTGTTCCACAGCAATAGTTTGTCAAAGTTCCACAGATGATAACCGTGTCCTTTCCCAGATTCTTGAAAATGGTCTCTAATGGAGTGTCGTAGAAAGCTCCATAGGAAGACTTGTGAATCACAATCTCATCCTCCCTTGGTGCGAGTTCATGCCAAACACGCCCTTCTACAAAAAACGAAGAGCGGTCTATCTCCAGCTCTGAATAGCGACCAGGCATTGAAGGTCCGGTTTTTGGACGGTCAAGATAGTCATGGGTCTTTGAATAAACAGTGAAGATAACGGGTAGCTTTCTTTCCCTACAATGTTCTATCAGTCTTTTGATGCGCGGAACTTGCCTGGTTGCTTCTGGAACCCAATCAGGTGTCCAATGTGGTTTGACAAACTCGTCCTGCATATCAATGACCAGCAGGGCACACTTCTCCGGCACGATGTCAAATTTAGCGCTTCCTTCCTCATAGGCTCTTTTGGCCAGGTTGAGTACTTGCTGTTCCGTGTATCTACCCTCTGTCATGTGAATATCCTCCTAAACTTAGTGAATCGAGACGAATGCCTGATGATTGAGATCGGCGGCAGGTCTCAGTCTGAGTTTGTGTCATACAGCTTTAGACTCTTGTTAAACAAGGTTCTCCTCAATTCGGTCGAGCCACTCATTGACGAGGGTATTGAATAGTGTCTCTTGCTCTATCTGCAGATTGTGCCCTGCTCGATCAAGTACAACAAATGTACCGCGCGGGTAATTTTCAAAAATCTCCCAGGCATCACGGTAGCCTACGGACGCATCCTGGCGACCGACCAGTATCAACGTCGGTTTCTCAAAGGGTGCAGAGGCAGCGTCAACATCAAAGGGAAGGGGGTAGCCGTGGGCCTGTAGCTTGGATAAAAAGTCTTCATCCGCAATGCTGACTCCCGCGATGACTTCATCTCTTGTCCGTTCCCAGATGCTCTCACTTTGAACAACAGCAAATGACTCGAATTCTTCCCTTTCGCCCGGTTCCAGACTGGACAGGAGTGCCGGGTCTTCCACCAGCGTAACGTGCAGAGGCACAGATCGTTTTACGTGTTCGGGAATGATCAAGGGACAGATCAAGAGCAGGCCATCCACAACCGCAGGTCTGCGATAAATGATCCCACGTGCCAGATAGCACCCATATGAGTCGCCTGCCAATACAAAGCGTTGACCGGGAATAACCTGATCAATGAACTCCAAGACAATGTCAAGCATCTGGTCCGAGTTGGTAATCCACTTCTTGCCTGGGGTCTTGCCCATGCCGGGCAGATCCGGGTAAATGCGCTGCCATCTGCTACGATGCTCGAAGATAGGCTCCAGGCACCCACTCATCGAGCGATGGTCCGGTGAAAAGCCATGCAACGAGATTAAGGGATAGCCCTCACCATGCACCTCGTAGTAAACGCTGATGTTCTTGAGCTGACATTCCATTTACGCTTCTCCTTACTCAGCGTCGTAGGCTGCAATCGCCGCCGGCAAAACTTGTGTAACACAATGGCCTGCGGCAGGCAATCCAACCAAGATTGCGCTGATTACTTCTTCGCGCGAAGCGCCCGCTTTCTTGGCTGCCTGCACATGAAAAGGGACTCCGCTTTCGAGACGCAGAGCGGCAAGTACGGCCAGATACGCCAATTCTGCGGTTTTCTTGTCCAACGCACTCGCGCTGGCGAGACCTTGAACGGCTGCCGCCCATGCCTGTGCATGTTGTGGCGCTTCGCTCATAAAGGTCTGAAACGCATTGCTTATTAGAGATTGTTGGTCACTCATGTCTTCTCTCCTTGTCCCTCTATAGGCCAGCCCGGACCTTCTCCAGTCCAACCTTGGCTTCCGGTGCAAATTCAAGGAAGCGGGTGATTGTCTGGCACCCGTAGTCATCGCAGTGGGCGCAGGTGGACACGCCGCGCGCGATGGCGCAGGCGCGGACCTCACACTCGCCGCAGTGGCCGCACAGCCGCTCGCTGCCGGAGGTGCAACCATCGCACAGGCAATAGGCAGCAGTGATGGACCCGCCATACTCCTGGCTCCACCGGGCTGCCACTTCTTCCAATGCGGCCATGTCCCCCGCTTGCGTGGCGAGATAGGCTGGGCATTCGCTGCAGACCAGACCGCAATAGGCAAACATCCTCTTCATAATGTCGCTCCTCCCCTTGAATTCCCCTTCGCTGCAGGAAGCGGGCAAAGAGGGATAGAACTAATGTTCGATTTGATTGTATCACAACTTTTTCCACCTGTCAACTTCTCACCGTTTGGGCTCGTAGGGCAATCACATTTGGACTCAAACTCTCTTTGGGCTGTCATTCTGAGGAGTGAGCCGAAGCCCTGAGCAAAGCGAAGGGGAAGCGACGAAGAATCTCGCTGTATGCGGTTGAATTGTTGATGCGAACGGGATTATTCGCTCCCTTTGGTCGCTCAGAATGACAAATTTGGCGGGGCTCATTTCAAATGCGATTGCCCTATTTGGGCTCGCGCTCAGTCTTTACTATCCTGAAAATGTATGATACAATGTTCATACATCCTTGACAAGGAGGAAATCATGTCTGAGCGACCGCACAACGAGAAGGAAGAAAAAGAAGAAAAAGGAAGAGGGGAGAGTTGGGACGAGAAGTGGCGCCGCGATCCGGTTGACGCCGCCGGATGGGCCGCTATCTTCATCTGGGCCGGATTGGTGCTGCTCGCGGAGAACATGGGCCTTCTGACCCGCTTCGAGGGCCTGGAGGCCTGGTCTGTCATCTTCATCGGAGCTGGGCTGATCGTGCTCCTGGGGGTGGTCGTTCGCCTGCTCGTGCCAGCCTATCGGCGGCCGCTGACAGGTAGCCTCATTTTCGGGGTTATCCTGCTGGGCATCGGGCTGGGGGAAGTGGTGGGCTGGGTCGCGATCGGGCCGCTGATCCTGATCGCCATCGGCGTGGGCGTGCTGCTACGCGGATTTATGTCGCGCGGCTGACCGGTACGCACCTCAACCAAGCCTTGCAAAGTTTCAGAACCCTTTGGGCTGATGCTCAGGAGGAAGCTTTCGCAAGGTTTATTATTTCGCCATTGGCGGTGCGTCGTTGGTGACGGATTTGCGCTGCCTTGTGCCAGCCAACAAGCGAAAGGGTTTGACGTATGCGCGTTCTCCTGGTTGAACCCCCCAAGATCCCCTGGGAGATGATGGGCGATGTTGCAGCGCTGCCGTTGGGTTTGGCCCAACTGGCCGCCTGCCTGGAAGCTGCTGACATCCCGGTCGAGATCCTGGACGCCAACGCGCTGGGGATCAGTTGGGACAGGATGGAGGCGGCCATCACGCAGGCCAGCCCTGACCTGATCGGCATCACGGTTTACACGCCCCAAGTGCCCGAAGTGAGCCACGCCGTCCGCATCGCACGCCGGGCAGCACCCCAGGCGGTCATCGTCCTGGGCGGTCCCCATGTCACTTTTACCGCCGAGGAGACGCTGCAAACGATGCCCCAGGTGGACGTGGTGGCGCGGGGCGAAGGGGATCAGATTCTTGTAGATCTGGCGCGGGCGCTGGCTGCCAGCGACGTTCGTGAGCCTCAGTCGAACGATGGGTTGGAGCGCGTGCCGGGCATCAGTTTCCGCCGGGACGGCCAGATCGTGGAAACCCCCGCTCCGCCTCCCCTTGACGTGACCACGTTACCCATGCCCGCCTTTCACCTGTTGCCGATGGATCACTACCGCTGGCCGGAACTGGGCGGCACTTTTGCAACGGTCTTGGCCAGCCGGGGCTGTCCCTTCAAGTGCACCTTTTGCTCCGAGTGGCCCTTTTGGCGCGGTGGCTGGCGTCCCCACGACCCAGAGATGGTCGTCGAACAACTCGACGTCCTGGTAAACCAGTACGGGCGGCGCAACATCTGGTTTGGCGACGACTGTTTCAACGTGGACCACGATCACATGGCGGCCATTTGCGAGGGGATCCTGAGGCGGGGGATTGACGTCCACTGGTATTACCAAGGGCGGGCCGATCTGCTGGTCAAGTACAAGGACCTGTTACCCCTGATGCGGCGGGCCGGCAATCGCATGGTGCAAATTGGCATCGAGGCCGCCAACGACGGGCAACGGGACGAGTTGAACAAGCAACTGCGCACCGAGACGATCAAAGAGGCGGTGCGATTGCTACGCCAACATGACATCGTCTGCCAGGGAATGATGATCGTCGGCCTGCCCACCGACAGCCCGCGCACTTTTGAGCAGAAGGTGCGCCTTATCAAGCGGCTCGACGTGGATTTTCCCATCTTTACGATGTACACCCTTTTCCCCGGCACCCAAGCCTATGAGGAGGCGGTGGCGAAAGGGTGGATCGAACTCCCTGCCGACTATGCCCGCTACGACATGGGCCATGTCCTTATGCCCACTCAACACATGACCCGCCGACAGGTCTGGAACTATACCGGGTGGGCCTTTACCAGCGTCTATTTCGATCCGATCAGGCTGGTGCGAGGCCTTTTCTCGCGCAATGACTGGAGGCGGCGAATGCGGCGGAGGATGTTGGCCTACATCGGCAAACAGATCGTCCGGGGCCTGGTGCCGTGGATCTGAAGATTTGAAAAGAAACCAGGTTTTTGTCCTTGTCTGAGCAAATAAATTGTCGCCTTTGGAGCTTTCCGGGGCATAAAGTGCATTTTGCCAACGAAAAACCTGGTTTCTAATTCTCAATTAGGCGCGCCCAAAGTCCAGGTTGATGATGCCCTCCAGCCAATAGCGCAACCTGGTCCAGCGACCCTGGCGACCGATGCAGCGAAAGTAGGGCGGGTCGAAGGCACGCACCAGATCGCCGATGCGGTAGCGGGGCAACACCGGCGTCGAGACGATCAGGCTGCCATACTCGCCGGGGCGCATATCGTGCAGCATCTTGACCCGTCCGCCCCTCACCTGTACCTCAAACACGTACAAGTCAAGATTGGGCACCAGCAGGCGGCGCTCGTCACGCTGTTGGGCAAAGGTGCCCTCGGTGGCGATGTACATCTCGACCACGTCAACCGGGCCGTAGAGAGCGTGCAGGGCCGGCTTGTACTTGGTGTGGATGCCGGGCACGCTGGCCGCGGCGATGATGCGCATGCGCCACAGCTTTTTGGGCAGCACTTTGTGACGGCGATAGAGAAAATGCCCAAACTCGATGATGGAGGGACAGACCCCAGCGCACATCGTGATGGGTACGTCTTTTGTCCGCTGGTAGATCATCTCAAAGCGACGCTCCCAGGCGCCGGGGGTGGTGCCCCCACCCAGTGCGTCAATTTCCTCTTGAGCCGGCAGGATTTCGACGGGGGTGGCCGCTGCCGCGTGCCGGACATAGATGCCGGAGCTAAAACCGTAAGGGGTCTCTTGCCCGGCCACATCCATCGTCCCCACGACGGAAGGATAGTTGAGGTTGAGGCTGTAGCCGCCGAGGACATCGAGCTGGTCGGTCCGCAACAGGTGATTGAGCAGGCCGCGGGCGGCGGCCACACGGATGCCCAGGTCGGTATCGGTGATAGGGATGCGCTTGGAGGTTCCCCGCGTGGTGCCCCGGGTCATGGCCCAGGCGATAGGCGGCTCTGGCAGCAACGCCGCCACCTCACCGACGACGACCCGGTCAATCCAGGGTTTGATCGCGTCGTAGGTGACGGCGGGAAAGGCGCGCCGGTAAGCCTCAAAAAAGCGGGGCGGGTCGTCAGCCAGGGCCAGCAGGTCAGCCGCGCCGCACTCCTGACCATAGACCGTCCGGGCATACCCCTCAACCAGCCACTCCAACGTCTGCGCCTGGGTTCGGGCCGGATCTTGCAGCCCCTTGTGCCATAGTTCGACGAAAACCTGGATAAAATCGCGATACTCTTCCACTCGCTATTCTCTCATAGCCGGCCCAGATTGAATGTGTTGAACTCGTCCCAGGCGTAGCGCCACGGGGTCCACCAGCGGTCACGGCCAATGCAACGGAAGTAAGGGGGCCGGAAGGCGAGAATCAGGTCGCCGATTTTGTAGCGGGCCAGGATGGGCGTCGAGACGATCAGGCTGCCCATCTCGCCAGGGCGCATCTCGTGTAACATCTTGAGGCCCCGCCCTGCCCTGCCTGTCCTGAGCCCGTCCTGAGCAGAGTCGAAGGGCGAAACCGAAGGGCGCATAGCCGAAGGGCGCGTCTCCACCTCGAAGAAGAAAAGGTCATAGTTGGGCACCCACGCCCGGCGCTCGTCCCGCTGCTGGCCGAACATGCCCTCGGTGGCACCGTAGATTTCGCGGATGGCTGCTGGCCCATAGAGGGCCTTGAGCGCCGGTTGATAGCGCGTGTTGATGCCCGGCACACTGCCCAGCGTCATGATCTGCGTTTGCCACAGGTCCTTGGGATAGACGCCGTGTGCCCGGCGCAGGTAATGGGCAAAGCGGATGGCTGTCGGGGCGACGCCACCCACCAGCGTGACGTTCTCGTCTTTGCATTTCTCATAGGCCAGCTCAAAGCGCGCCTCCCAATCGCGGGTGGTCTTGCCCCCGCCCAGCGCGTCAATTTCCTCCTGTGTTGGCACCGAGCGGATGGGCGTAAAAGCCGATACATATTTTACATAGATGCCAGAGCTGTAGCCATACTCCACGTCGCGTTCCCCCACCCGCACCGTCCCCACCACCGAAGGGAAATTCAAATTCAGGTTGACTCCCTCAAACAGATCGTACCGGCCACTGTTGACCACGTGATTCATCATCGCCCGCCCGGCGTTGATGCGCATGCGCAGGTCGGTCGGAGTCATGGGGATGAACTTGGATTCGCCCTTTGTCGTGCCCCGGGTGATCGCCCAACTGACCGGCTCTTCGGTGAGGAGCAGGTTCACCTCGCCGGCCATCACCTGCTGGATGAGCGGCCTGTAGTCCTCGTAGGTGGCGACCGGAAAGGCGCGACGATAGTCCTCAACGGTCTCGATTTGGGCTGCGCCGCGCTGCGCCCCGTAATCCGTCTGAGCATAACTTTCCAGGAGGCGCTGCAACACCTCCTGTTGGGCTTTTGCCGGATCGTCCACGGCCTCGTGCCAGGGTTGCAAAAGAGCGTTGAGCATCGCCTGCGGGTCATTGCCAGCCATTGAACTGCCTCCTGAACTGAATTGAGCAAGTCGTTGGCCCCAGTCTACCACATCATCTCAGTGAGGTCAAGCAAAGCTGCGACTGTGCGACTTTTGCGCTGTCGGCCCTTGAAAACTGGCCTGAGGAACTCGGCCGTTGAAACGATCAAGGAGCCATAGGGCAATTGCATTTACATTCAAACTCGCCTCAAACTGTCATTCTGAGGAGCGGAGCGACGAAGAATCTCGTTGTATGCGGTTGAATTGTTGATGAGAACGGGATTCTTCGCTCCCTTTGGTCGCTCAGAATGACAAATTCGCAAGGCACCAGCATAAATGCGATTGCCCTAAGGAGGCACGAAGGGTCTTGAAAAGCGGATAGAAAGATGTTATAATAGAAACGAAAAAGCCACACCTGACAGGTGAGGAGACTATGGCTCCCAGGTGAATATTGCGACCCCAGGATACACCTGGGGGTTGTTTTGTTCTGTGCAAGGAGGGAGTTGCTGGCCGGACGGCCGGAAGTGCGGGACGCAGAACCGGACGCGCCCGAGGCGGAGCAGGTCGAGGAGAAGGTGTACGAGTGATTAAAGACCCTTCGGGTTTTGGAAACCCAAAGGGTCTGGGACATGGAGGAGAAGACAGCGATGAGCGAGGATAAAACCGGCAAGGCGTTGGAGTGGCAGGTGGCCGCAATCTACCGAGCTCTCCAGAGGTGGATGCACCGGTGATTTGTCGTAAAAGGCATTGGCTAGTATAATACTGGCCTGCAGCGTCTCACTACCGGACATTTTTGCCAAGTGGGCAGTGGGCTGCCACTCCCACTACACTCATATTATACGGGGAGGTTGGAAATGGAAGCGTGGGCACAGATGAAATGTGGAAAGGAAGTTAGGAAATCCTGAGCATGGAGCGCGTGATGAACCGACGAGCGTTTCTGAAAGCAACGGCGGGCCTTGGTGGAATCGTACTGACGTCACCCCTGCTGGAAGCCTGCGCCCGGGCGACGCCCGCCCCCCTTGAGCCAACTGCCACGCCCGCCGTGAAGGCAACCACCGAGGCCACGGCAACAACCGAATCGCTGGTTCGCCCGAGCCCTCCACCTACAGCCACCCCACCAGTTGTTAGGAGGAATCTAATGACAAGAGTAGCCTTTGTGAAGACCCAAGACCGAGCAACTGGCGTTAACAAAGCGCTGGACCTGCTGGAAATCAATTCGATGAAGGGCAAAGACTTGTTTCTGAAACCCAACTTTAACAGTGCGGATGCGCCGCCCGGCTCTACCCACAATGACACCCTAAGCACCCTGGTGCGAAGGCTCCAGGCCATGGGCGCAGGCCGAATTACTGTCGGTGATCGCAGCGGCATGGGCGATACGCGGACTGCCATGGAGCAAAAGAACGTCTTCCGCATGGCCGACGAGTTAGGGTTCGAAACGGCGGTGTTCGACGAGCTGGATGCCAGCGGCTGGGAAATGATGCAAGTCGCAGGAAGCCATTGGCGAAAGGGGTTCGCTATAGCCCGACCTGTGCTTGAAGCCGATGGCGTCGTCCAGACCTGCTGTCTGAAGACGCATCGCTACGGCGGACACTTCACCATGTCTCTCAAGAACTCTCGGGTTGGCTGCCAAATGGGTGCCGGGGGAGAGCCACGACTATATGCGCGAGCTTCACGGTTCACCCCACCAGCGACGCATGATTGCCGAGATCAACACCGCCTACCAACCCGATCTGATTGTGCTAGACGGCGTCGAAGCTTTCGTGGATGGCGGGCCGGCTCAAGGCAAACAGGTCAACGCACAAGTCATCCTCGCCAGCACCGACCGCGTGGCCATGGATGCCGTCGGAGTGGCCATCCTACGCTATTTCGGGACCACGCCGGCTGTCAGTCGGGGAGCCATCTTCCAGCAACAACAGATCGCCCGCGCTGTGGAGTTAGGTCTAGGCGTGGATGGTCCCGAAAAGATCGAGCTGATCACCGACGATCCGGATAGCGAGGCTTACGCAGCCCAGATCCAGGAGATTCTAAACATAGTTTAAGAAGGGGTGACAATGATCTCTGTAGCTCAACAAAAACGGCAACGATTGGAACGAGTGGTTGGCATCGGATTGGTGAACCTGGCCACCCTCACCTGGGCCACCAATATGGTCCTGGGGCGCTGGCTGCGGGACCAAATCGGACCGCTCACTCTGGCTGCGGCCCGGTTTCTCATCGCCTCGTTGCTCTTCGCGGCCGTGCTACAGCGACGGCCACCAGAGGAGCGCCGTCTGGGGCGGGATCGCTGGCTGCTGCTGGGGATGGCCCTAAGCGGCGTGGCCATCTTTGCCCCCACCCTGTACCTGGGACTGCGTTTTACCACGGCTGTCAACGCCACCCTGGTCAACGGCCTGGGTCCCCTGATCACCGGCCTGCTGGCCGCGCTGCTGATCCGGGAATCCATGTCGGGACGCCAGATTACGGGCGCTATCGCCGGTCTGGCCGGCGTGATCGCCCTGATCTCCGGCGGCTCCCTCGCCTTCTGGCAAGCGGCGCGGGGCAACGTCGGCGATCTCATCGTGCTGGGGGCAGTGGCGCTGTGGGGGCTGTACTCCGTCCTGGGCCGCCAGGTCATGCGCCACCGTTCGGCCCTCTCCGCCACGGCCTTCTCGGCCTTCCTGGGCCTGCCCCTTCTGCTGCTCGCTGCCGCCTGGGAAATCCAGACTTTCCCAGTGGTCGTCCGTCCCCAACTCGTCCTGGCCGTTCTGTACATTGGCATCGCCCCGACGGTCATCGGCTTTCTCTCGTGGAACGCGGGGATCCGTCGCCTGGGATCCAGCGGCGCGATGGTATTCTACAACACGCTGCCCCTCTACGGTGCCTTGCTGGGGTACCTGCTCCTGGGCGAGTCCATCGGACCGGCCCATCTGCTCGGTGGCGCGTTGATCATTGGAGGTGGATTATGGGCCGCGCGGGGGCGCGGTTGATACCAGGACAGTGAGAAGAAAGGAGCGACCAAAATGTTCATCGTACACGTACACGTACACGTCAAGTCCGAGTTTGTTGACGCCTTTCGCCAGGCAACGCTAGAGAACGGCAGGAATAGCGTGCAGGAACCCGGCATTGCGCGCTTTGACGTGATCCAGCAACAGGATGACCCGACCCGCTTTGTGCTGGTCGAGGTCTACCGGACGCAGCAGGATCCGGCCAGACACAAAGAAACGGCCCACTACCAGACCTGGCGCGACACGGTAGCCGAGATGATGGCCGAACCGCGCAGCAGTGTCAAGTACGCCAACGTCTTTCCCGATGACGAAGGTTGGGGGTAAGACGAGTTAAGAAACCAGGTTTCTTGGAGAAACCTGGTTTCTGAGGAGGAGCCCAATGCGCTTCGAGTTTGCCACGGCCACACGCATCATCTTCGGAGATGGCACGCTCCAGGAGATCGGGCCGTTGGCGGCCAAAATGGGAAGCCGTGCCCTGGTGGTGACCGGCCGCACCACTACGCGTGCCACGCTGTTGCTGGACGCTCTGGCCGCGCAAGAGACTGGCACCGTTACCTTCCCTGTAGCCGGTGAGCCAACCACTGAGATAGCCCGCTTGGGCACCCAACGCGCGCGGGAGTCGGACTGCGATTTGGTCATCGGATTCGGCGGGGGGAGCGCGCTGGACACTGGCAAAGCCATCGCCACCCTGCTGACCAACGGTGGCGTCCCCCTCGACTATCTCGAAGTCATCGGCCGGGGGCAGCCGCTCACCCAGCCTGCAGCGCCCTACATCGCCATCCCAACCACGGCCGGCACCGGCGCCGAGGTGACCCGCAACGCGGTGCTGGCCTCGCCCGAACACCGCGTCAAAGTCAGCCTGCGCAGCCCGCTGATGCTGCCGCGCCTAGCGCTGGTTGATCCCGAACTCACCCACAGCCTGCCACCGGAAGTCACGGCCAGCACCGGTTTGGATGCCCTCACCCAAGTCATGGAGCCCTACGTCTCGAACCGGGCCAACCCCATGACGGACGCATTGTGCCGAGAGGGGATGCGCCGCGCCGCCCGTTCACTGCGCCGGGCCTACGAACAGGGCGACGATGCAGTGGCCCGTGCAGACATGGCGTTGACCAGTCTTTTCGGTGGGCTGGCGCTGGCCAATGCCAAGCTGGGGGCAGTGCATGGGTTTGCCGGGCCGATTGGAGGCATGTTCCCCGCTCCCCACGGCGTCATATGTGCGCGTCTCTTGCCCCACGCGATGGCAGTCAACGTGCGAGCCCTGCAGGAACGGTTTCCAGGGAGCGAATCTCTGCAACGCTATGACGAGATCGCCCGCATCCTGACCGGGCATGACGAGGCTACCGCTGACGATGGCGTCGCCTGGGTGCAGGAACTGTGCCAGGCGTTACAGGTTCCCTCGCTGGCCTCCTATGGGATGACACCAGCAGACTTGTCAGTGGTGATCGAAAAAGCCTCCGTTGCCAGCTCTATGCAGGGCAACCCGATCAAACTCACCCCCGACGAGATGCAGGAAATTCTCACGGGGGCGCTGTAGGTCATCGAGAACAAGGAAAAGCCCGGCAAGTGGGTCACATTACGCGCCCTGCGCGTCCTGAAGTGCGTCGCGCGGGTGTAAGTGAGGAGCGCTAAGATGTCTCAAGCTGATAAAAACATACCTCCCGAAGCCCTGCTGGCCCTGCTCAAAGGTCGGCGCAGCATCCGTCGCTACCGACCAGACCCGGTGCCGGACGAGATGGTCGAACAACTGTTGGAAGCCGGCCGATGGGCACCTTCGGCCAGCAATCGGCAGCCGTGGGCTCTTATCGTCATCCGAGACGAGACGATCCGCCGGCAAGTAGCGCAACACGCCGCCTACTATTTCATCCGCTGGGCGCACGTGGCGGAGGCTCCGCTGCTCATCGTCCTGTGCGGGGAAGGCCGGAACCGGATCTATCGGCGGTTTCTCCACGAGGACGTGGGGCTGGCGGGAGGGCAGATAATGCTGCAGGCCAAAGCTCTGGGGCTGGGGAGTTGCTGGATCGGGGCCCTGGACCGGAAGGCGATCTCCGGCATTCTCAAACTGCCGGACCATCTGGAGATTGTGGCGTTGCTGACGGTGGGATTCCCAGCCGAGGACCCACCCCCAACGCCCCGCAAGCCGCTGGCGGAAATCGTACACTATGATGTCTACGGCAACCGGGAAGATGACGGAGGTGCGACGCCGGGGCGGGTGCCGGCCGGGCCGCTGGGGATTCTGCTGCGCCGGTTGCGGCTGCCGTTTCGGGTCTGAACTGTGAGCAACAGCGAAACTCTCATTCATCCGCGCCAGGTATTGTTCCCCCTGGGTCTGGGTACAGCCCTCTCCCTCATGGGCGACGCAACATTGTACACCGTGTTGCCCACCCACACCGCCGAAGCCGGTATCGCCCTGAGCAGCGTGGGGATCATCCTGGGCGTCAACCGGGCGGTGCGGCTCTTTCTCAACGGCCCGGCGGGGCTGGCCTACGACCGCTGGCCACGGCGGCGGCTGTTCGTGCCGGCGCTGTTCATTGGTTCGCTTTCTACAGCGATATACGCCGTCACGCGCGGCTTCTGGCCACTACTGGTGGGGCGGCTGCTGTGGGGACTGGCGTGGTCAGGCATCTGGGTCGGCGGAGCGACGGTCATTTTGGACGTGACGACGGCCCAGGATCGCGGGCGATGGACGGGCCTGTACCAGACGTGGTTCTTCCTGGGTGCGGCGCTGGGCGCCTTTGCCGGTGGCCTGCTCACCGACTGGCTGGGCTACGGCGCAACGATGTGGCTCGGCGCGGCGGTGACAGCCTTGGGTGGTCTGGTAGCGTTGATCCTGCTGCCGGAGACGCGCGGCATCCGGCCCGACCTGGGCAGCCCCTCTTTTGAAGAGACCAGGCTCCGGCTAGGCGCTAACTGGGGCCTGTGGGCCGCCGCATCGTTACAGGGGATCAACCGCTTCGTCACCGCTGGTGTCCTCGCGGCCACCATGGGGTTGCTGGTGCAAGATCACCTGCCATCCACAAGCCTGGCCCTTGGTGTGGCGACCCTGACCGGCGTGCTTATGGCCGGGCGGACGCTCCTCAGCACGGTAGCCGCTCCGCTGGCGGGGGCGGCATCGGACCGGCTGGGAAGCCGCTGGGAGGTAGCCGGGTGGGGGCTGGCTATCGGCATCATCAGCATGGCATTGATGGCCTGGGGCGCGCCGGCCGCCATTCTGACCGGCCTATCGTTAGGTGCCGTGACAGGGGGGAGTGTGCAGGCCCTCGTCACTGCCCTAACCGGTGACCTGGTAAGCCAGGCACAACGGGGGCGTGCCATTGGTCTGCTGCACACAGCCGGCGATCTCGGCAGCGCCGTCGGGCCGCCGGCAGCCTACGTCCTGATGCCTTGGATCGGACTGCAGGGGGTATATCTGCTCTGCGCAGGCCTCTTCGCGGCCGGATTGGCGCTGGCGATGCTGGTTCGGCTGCGCACCGAATAAAGAGCCAGACCTGACAGGTCTTGTAGCTTCTGGTGCAGGCATCACGTGACAAGCTCTTTGGGTAGGAAACCTACACGGTTCAAATAGACCAGCCCAATCCTCTCATCGTTAAAATCAATGCGGCTGATAGCGGCGTTGTTAAGGGCAAACCAATAACCCTCACTCTCCGGCAAATTGAGAACGGTCGCCAGTAGATCATTATAAAAGCCGCCGTGAGCGACCACGGCTACCCGATCATCGGTGTGACCGTGTCTCTCCATTAAATCGCGCAGAAAACGTTGGGCGCGGATGGGCCTTTGCTCAGGCTCCTCAAAAGGGCGGTTCCACCAGCCTGCCTCACCCAAAGAGTCGGGCAAAACAAAGTCGGGATAATGTGCCTCAAAATAAGCGCGGTTCTTGCCGGCCTGTCCTATGCGCTCACCGGTTTGTTCGTCTTTCAGGTAGATGCCGCCCCTCTCGTGCAAATCTTGCCAGGCCACCAAAGGCAGATCGAGCGCCCTGGCAATGGCGGTTCCTGTGGCTACAGACCTGACCATCAGGCTGGAGTAGAGGTGGGTAATGCCAAATCCAGCCACGTTCTGAATATCGCCTCCGCTCCCGCCGGATTGCAGATCCGGCGGGTTAGCCCGGCGTAAGAACTGGGCCACAAATTCAGCCTGCTGCCGGCCAACTTTTGTCAATCCAGGGTCCTCACTGCGCTCTTTGCTAGAGCCGGTACGCTTCCAGAGGGCGTTGTTCTCCGATTGGCCATGCCTGATAAAATAGAACTGCATGCTTTTCGATATCTCCACATTTAACAAAGACTTGCCATAAAAGGCATGGGGTAGTATAATGGGTGACGGAACCGCAATCACCCCTGTTGCACCACTCCTGCACCGCAACAAGGGTGATTGCGGCACAGGCGGTGCAGGAAAAGAAAAGGGATCAACAGAATGGCTGCTCTGTGAGATCCCGACATTAAGCCCCACTTCCTGCCAAGCCCAGGAAGTAAGGCTCGTTGGCATTATACCATACAAGCCGCTTTCTGTGCAAACGGGAGCGGCTTTGGCATTCTCGACGATGTGGACTTGACCGCCTCTGGAGTACCCCATGCCCCTCAACGAGGCCGACACCCGCGTCCAACTCATTGAGCCCAAACTGCAAGCTGCTGGCTGGACCGGCAGCCTGATCACCCGCGAGCACTTTTACCGACGCGACCACCGCTACAAGACTGGCCGCATCTACCTCATCGGCGATGAGTCCCGCTGTCGAGAACCACACCGGGTGGATTACCTGCTACGCTATACCGACGCCTTCCCTATTGCTGTCATCGAAGCCAAGGCCGAGTCGCACGCTCCCAACGCGGGCCTGGAGCAAGCCAACCACTACGCCCACGACTTGGGTGTGCCCTTCGCCTACGCGACCAACGGCCACGGCATCGTCGAATACTTGGACGGCGTGCAGGCTCAGGTAGCGGAACTGAAGCGCCTGCAAGCCGGGGCGGCAGCGGAACTGGAGCGACTGAGCGGGGCGGTGCTGGCGCGAGCCTTTCGGGGGGAGTTGTGAGAGAGAGCATTTGAATCACGAAACACACGAAAGGGCACGAAAGGCGCGAAAGCTTTCGTGTCTTTCGCGGATGTTCGCGCCTTTCGCGTTTCAAAGGCAGCCGGAAACGAACCCAATTCTATCACGAAATACGGAGGTGTCTATGTTCATCCTATTCCTTGCGCTAACCGGTCTAAGCGTGGTGGCTTTGATAGTCGGCACGGTCTGGACTGCGGTCGTCTCTGGCCAGACTCGACGGCGCAGTGGGCCCGAAGTGGGGGCAGAAATGATGGCCGGGCGGATGGCCAGAGACTCGGAGGGGCACACCAGACCACAGCACGTTTTCTTCAAGGGCAAAGCGGTGGCAGTCGAAAGGAAAGCCAGCTTTAGTTTTGCCGAGATTAAGCAACAGCTCAGGGCGGGCGAATGGCTGGATATGTTCCCCGTTTTGCTGGCCATCGGGGGCTTTCTGGGCCTGTTCCTTTTCGGAGCGGCCGCCGCCTGGCTGGGCATAGAGAACAAGCTGCTGGCAGGATTGATTGTCATCGTGGCGCTCTATGCCCTCATCCGTACGGTGAGCGCCATTGTCCGCGCTTGACGGGTAAGGGGGGCGCTTCGCGAATCGCCCCTACTACCCTGGGTAATGAAAAGAAACGGCCTGCCGCACAATCCGGCCCAACACCATCGTCGGTCCATCCGGGTACCGGGATATAATTGCGCGTCCCCAGGCGCGTATTCTGCTGGCCAAAAGACGAAAGCCTGTAAGACACCGAAAACCTGCCCGAAAGGCGCGAAAGCTTTCGCATGTTTCGCGGATGTTCGCGCCCTTCGCGTTTCAAATTGCCGCCGACGCATAACGCCACATCGTCGAATACCCGGACGGCTTACAGGCCCAGGAGCCGGAGCTGAAACGCTCGCAGGCAGAGTCGGCAGCAGCGGTTGCGCGATGTGAGCACCCTCAAGTGTCTGCACGGCGCACCTGACCAACTTACTGTTTGTGAACGAACTGGCGAAAGGAGTGATCATGGCGAACGTACTGCGGATGGGATTGGTGATCGTTGTTCTGGCTCTAGCGTTGGCTGCCTGCTCAGGCCCGACGGAGCCTCTCGGCGAGCAGCAAGTGCTGGATGCAGCTTGGGAAGCCCTTGAGCCCAATACATCGTCCCACAACCGGGCGAATTGGGAGGGGGCCGAGGTGCGCCATGTGGTCGGACGGGAGGTCGCCGAGCAGTTTGAAGGCAGGCCCGCCCCTGGCTGTCCCGGCCCAACGCCGCCGGCCAACGGTGCGATCAGTCCTTCTGATGCCTATTGGTACGTTCACCTGAAGCGCCGGCCGGCCACGCCGGTGCCACAGATGGGCACTATCTCGCCCACAGCGCCGCCGGTCGTCCCGGAGCCGTTTATGTACCAGGCAATGTTCTTGATAGATCCAGCCGACGGCCAGGTGGTGGCTCGCAAGCTATATTGCGTGATTTACTGACGTAGCTCAATGGTCAGTAAACGTGTTGGGGTAACTATGAAGCATCCTGAGTAGGCCGGAATGAAGTGGAGGCCGTATCGAAGGGTGCGGGTTGCGACAACAAGCGAGAGTCTAGGATAAGCCGCACCCCCTTCGACAAGCTCAGGACAGGCTTCGGTACGCGCTCCACGTTGTTCCGCGCTACTCAGGATGCTAGATTGAAGAGAGCCTGAACACTTCCCCCCTGTCATTTCCAAGAGGAGAAATCATAATGAGATGGCGCAGCAAAGACATTTTGGAGCGTCCCGAGTGGTCCATGCAGCGTGCTTTATACAAATCTATGGGATACAGTGATTACGACCTGGAACGGCCATTGATCGGAGTGGCCAACTCCTGGAATCGGATCGTTCCCGGTCATTACAACCTGAATCTGGTTTCTGATTATGTCAAACAGGGCATTCGCCAGGCCGGGGGCACCCCCATTGAATTCGGCGTCATCGCGGCCTGTGACGGTATTGCCCAGGGACATGACGGGATGCATTACATCTTGCCCACCCGAGACCTGATCGCTAACGATATAGAAATGATAATCGAGGCCCATCGCCTCGACGCTGTGGTGCTCCTGGGCTCGTGTGACAAGATCGTCCCCGGTATGTTGATGGCTGCGGCCCGTCTCGATATCCCGGCCATCATGGTGGTAGGGGGTCCCATGGAAGGAGGCTGTGAGTTTGACCATCGCGCCGCCGACATCACCTCGGTCACCGAAGGGCTGGGCATGTTAAAGGCCGGCAAGATTGGTGAGAGCACTTTTCTCAGTCTGGAGGATTGTGCAGGACCGACCTGTGGTTCCTGTTCTTTCCTCGGAACCGCCAATACGATGTGCTGTGTGGCCGAGGCCATGGGCATATGCCTTCCAGGAAGTGCGACCATCCCGGCGACCCATGCCGACCGCTTGCGTGCAGCGCAGGAATCTGGCCGACAAATCATCGAACTGTTGAATAACAGCATCACAGCGCGCGCCATCATCAACAAAAAAGGAATAGAAAACGCCATCCGCGTCAGCACGGCCATCGGAGGATCCACCAACGTTGCTCTGCACATACCGGCCATCGGCTATGAGGCAGACTGCGAGGTCACCATGGATCGCTTTGAAGAATTATGCCGCAGCACGCCTCACATCGCCAAGATGAATCCGGCCGCAGCGCCCAATGTTCCGGACTTTTGCCACGCTGGCGGCGTGCCCGCGGTCATGAAAGAGATTCTGCCCATCTTGCACGGCGACGCCATGACAGTCACTGGCAAAACCGTGGCTGAGAACGTGGCCCAGGCGCAAATCCGCGACAGCGGCATCATCAGGCCCATGGCGGACCCCTGGAGCCAAGGAGGTGGTCTGGCTATCCTACGCGGAAACCTGGCTCCCAACACAGCCATCACCAAGCCGGCGGCCATCGTGCCTGAAATGCAAAAGTTCGTGGGCAAGGCCCGCTGCTTCAACTCCGAGGAAGCAGCCAATCAGGCCATCTTGGACGGCAAGGTCCAAGCAGGTGAAGTGGTCGTGATACGCTACGAAGGCCCCAAGGGTGGCCCCGGCATGCGCGAAATGTACACCGCGATGAAGCTGCTTTACGGCCGGGGTCTGGCCCTCAAGACAGCCGTTGTGACGGACGGTCGTTTCTCCGGCACCAACAACGGATGCTTCGCCGGCCACATCTCGCCGGAGGCAGCCGAGGGCGGCCCGATCGCCATTGTCAAGGAC
The DNA here is from genome assembly GCA_004377365.1 of Anaerolineales bacterium. Lineage (GTDB taxonomy): Bacteria > Chloroflexota > Anaerolineae > E26-bin7 > E26-bin7 > E26-bin7. The sequence goes on from SOHZ01000295.1 coordinate 28,677, forward strand.
GGTGACAGGATCACCGTGGATATCCCCAATCGAAGCCTGCACCTGCACGTTTCAGACGAGGAAATCACAGATCGCCTGGCCAAGTGGCAACGCCCCGAACCAAAATTCAGGAAGGGCTACCTGGCGCTTTACGCCCGTCTGGCGGAATCGGCCGACAAAGGAGCCATTATCCAGCACAAATTCGATTCGAATCACGAATAACACGAACGGACGAATTTCAGGCATGGTTCACAGGAGTCTGAAATAGGGCCACAAGCACCTTGACAATTTGAAA
>SOHZ01000273.1 GCA_004377365.1 Anaerolineales bacterium
TGGTAGGTGATGCATTGTACCACGTCTTCAACCCCAAAGATGCCCTCAGAGTGTAAACCATGTTCCCGACGAGTTCTATTGCAGTTGGCATGATTTCTAGAATCACAGTATAATTAGGAGAGTCAAGCCAGTTGGCTTGGCCTCATCTGGCCGGAGGAGAATGACGGCAATGGAGCGACTGGGGCAGGGGCATCTGGGCCGCATTGCGCCCCTGGCCAAACACCTGAGGGGCGCCGGCAACTGGATCGTCTCTATCCTCGGCCCAAACGTCGAAACAGCTCTTTTGTGGTTTGAGGCCATCCGGCTGGTCAGCGATGAAGTGATCGTCTCTGCCCTGGATAGCGTACCGCGAGATCTCCTCATGGTGGGCCATCTTTTCTTCAGGCGCCTGAGACAGGGCGACCTCTACGTGGTCGTGGCCATTGGGCCGATGGAAGAAGTCAAACGGCTGGGGCCTATCGTCAGGACGCAGGGGTGCCCCTTCGTCGCTCTGCCGGCGGGGCACTAGTCAGCAGAATTTGCGGTCTTGGCTGCAATAGGCAAACAGCCACCACAGCCAAAGGGAGGAGGTTATTAGGGAGAAGATCGAACTGACAGGGCTGCGGTTGAAGCTTTGCCGAACAGCATGGTCGGGGTGCAGCTGGAAAACGGACATGACGTGTTCGGCTGCACATGTGCGGGGAGATGCGGAAATACCATATCCGCGCTTTTCTCGCGTACAGGGCGTTTGCTGAATTCCCGCCCCATGAACTGGCGCGGGAGAGAATCGTCTATGGCGGGCCAGCACCCTCCGTAGCGGCGACCAGCACACAACCCGTAAGACTTGGTCCCCTCTTATGTGTGGCGCCTCTGCCAGGGCCATGTGGAAAGTGGAACTGACTTCATTCGGCATAGATGAATAGTGACACATAGTCTTAGACAAAGTTAGACACAAAGGCTGCTCGAGCACGGAAACCAAACTCATATACACTATCTAAAGGAGGTAGGAACATGGAAGAAGTGGTGCTCAACTTTGTCCAACTACTCTTAAGTTCCATCCCAACGGTGGTCGGAGCATTGGCTGTCCTGATTATCGGATGGCTGATTGCGCTGGTAGTGTCCGCAGTGGTCCACAGGGCACTTCGTCGTGCGACGGTGGACAAGCGACTCACCGGCTTAATTGCCGTGGAGGAGGCCGAAGCCATCGAGGTGGAGCGATGGATCGGGAGGGGGGTGTTCTGGCTGATCATGATCTTCGTGCTGGTGGCCTTCTTCCAGGTGCTGGGCCTGACGATGATCACCGAACCGCTCAACCAGCTGCTGATCCAGGTGTTCCAGTATGCCCCACGCCTCATGGGCGGCGGGCTCTTACTGCTGTTTGCCTGGGCTTTGGCCAGCATACTCAGGTTCTTTGTCACTCGAGTGCTCAAGGGCGCCAAGCTCGATGAGCGCCTCGGTACTCTGGCCGGCGTGGAGGAGGAGGAACGCGTTCCCCTGTCTAAGACGCTTGGTGATGCCGTGTACTGGCTGGTCTTCCTGCTCTTTCTGCCAGCCCTGCTGGGAGCTCTGGCCGTGGAAGGACTTCTCGAACCTGTCCAGGGGATGATTACAAACATCCTCGAGTTCCTCCCCAACATCTTTGCAGCTGGCCTGATCCTGGCCATCGGCTGGTTTGTCGCTCGCATTGTGCAGCGGATTGTGACCAACCTGCTGGCCGCCATTGGCACTGATCGGCTGAGTGAAAGAGTCGAACTGGATCGGGTGCTGGGGAAGCAGCGTCTATCCGGGGTGCTAGGCTTGATCGTCTACTTCTTGGTTCTCATGCCGGTGCTGATTGCGGCCTTGAACGCTCTGGGGCTGGACGCGATCACGGAGCCGGCCAGCAATATGCTGAACGTGATCCTGACGGCACTCCCGGGCATCTTTGCTGCCGGACTGCTGGTGGCGATTGCCTACGTGGTGGGACGGGTGGTGTCCGGTTTGATCACCAATGTGCTGACGGGAATCGGCTTCAATGCCATCCTGGCCAGGCTGGGCGTGGGCAAGGAGCCCGCCGAAGGGGAGCGGACGCTCTCGGAGATCGTGGGGTACCTGGTTCTGGTGGGCGTGATGCTCTTGGCCAGCATGGAGGCGGCCCGTCTGCTGGGCTTCACCTTGTTGGCGGATCTGGTGGCTGAGTTCACCTTCTTTGCCGGTCAGGCCGTCTTGGGCCTGATCATCTTTGGCATCGGTCTCTATTTGGCGAATCTGGCTGCTGAGGTTGTGAAGGCGAGCGGTGCGGCGCAAGCTGGCCTCCTGGCCTTGGCTGCGCGCATCTCCATTCTGGTACTCGCTGGCGCCATAGGTTTGTCGCAGATGGGTCTGGCTCGTGAGATCATCAATCTGGCGTTTGGTGTGGTGCTGGGGGCCATCGGCGTTGCAGTGGCACTGGCTTTCGGCCTGGGTGGACGGGAGATCGCCGCCCGTGAATTGGAGGAATGGCTGAAGTCAGTACGGTCTAGGGAATAGGCCGGGCATTAGTGAGCAGGATTTGAGGTCTTGGTTGCAATAGCCAAACAGCCACCACAGGCAAAGGAACAAGGTATGAAAACCGTCGTTGGCGGCGGGCCACCACCGTCTCCAACACTGTCACACAAAACACCATCCACAGTAGCGGGTTGAAAAGGATTATCCTCCTAGGCGTGGGCGCTGGCAAGTTGCCAGCGCCCACGATCATCGGCGCCATATGTGACGCCGGCAGCGGCACC
>SOHZ01000128.1 GCA_004377365.1 Anaerolineales bacterium
CGCCAGTTCCCTGGAGGAGGCCATCGAACAGGAGAACAGGATGGGGCATCAAGCAACTGTCAATGTCTTTCCTATAGGGGGGATGGTTTTACCTCTGACCAAAGAGCCTCCAGTTTATGAATGACCTGCAAGGGTGCATAAAAAAGAGCCTATCCGAAAAGTATCCCTCCCATTGGTCGCCTGATGGCAGCAAAATCGCCTTCGGGTTCAGCCAGCACGACCATTACGAAATTTACGTCATGGACGCCGATGGGTCGAACCGGGTGCGGCTGACCCAGGAAGAGCCTTTTGCCGATCCACCGCCCAACAATGTCTCTCCGGCCTGGTCGCCGGACGGCCGTCACATCGCCTTTTTCACCGACCGGAACGGGAAATGGGAGCTGTACGTCATGGACGCCGATGGCAGCGACCAGCGCCCCATGCTTGTCCTGAGCCCTTCGGCCTTGCTCAGGGTAGACTCCGTCGAAGGGTTCGAGACAGCTTTGGATGGTTTAGAGTTCGAGTATGGTTTCGTGGCTGAGAGGATGGTTTCCTGGGCGGAATGATAGTGGATTCGATAGAGGATGTTCTATGGAGGTAGGGGAGAGACACATGAAGAAGACTGTGATCAGCATCGTTGCACGGTTTTCACCACCCGACAGGTGGACACCGCCCGACCGAAGGCGCGCTAACGGTCTTGAGCTCAGCCGCCCCGCTTGTACCCTGCCTTGCTTTATAAGATTCCCATACCAGAACCTTGGCTTCCAAATCGCGCCACCCGCGGGGTCGGCTGCAGCGAATTGTTAGGCATCGCTGCCGGTACTATGGAGACAGCACAAGGATCGGTGATGGTATTCCGCGCTGGGGCTACATCAGACTGACTTCAATACAGATACTTTAAGTCTCTGCGTAAGTCATTCTGATCAGTCGTCAACGGTCAATCCGGTTCCGAACCATACGCTGAGAGGCGAGGTTCTGGCGCACACCATGGTCTGGATCCCCGGCTCCAGATCGCCTTGCCAGCGGAAGGTCTCGCCAGCAGAAACAGGATGCCAGGTGTCCATCGCGCCTGCTCAAGGCTGCATTTCATATCCGTGGTCGGACACCGCCCATTGATCAGGCCTCCTCGGCCACCCACCAGAAACCTACCGAAAGGATACGCCGACCAACGAGTCTCACCGAGTTCGCCGCCGGATCGCAACGTCGACGACGTGCTCGGTTGGATCCGAGCGAACCTGAGCGTTTCATCAAACGCGTGACGCTTTCTTGAAGAAGCGTCTTGGGAGGCTCTCGGCCTCGGACGTCTAGCGAAGGCGCGCTCGGGTTGCCGGTTCCACAGCGCGTGCTGACAAACTCCGCAGCGCGGCTAGGCGAGTGATTTGGAAATCCTCTACGAGCCGTCTGCTTCCCCTAACGTCACCTTGCGCACGCGGTGGGCACCGTCGTCAGCGATGTAGAGATTTCCCTCCGCGTCGATAGCTATGCCGAGGCTCGCGCCCCTGAACCCGGCCTCGGTGGCCGGCCCGCCATCGCCTAAGACGCCAGGCTCTCCGCCACCGGCGACGGTGGTGATGATGCCCTCCGTATCGATCTTGCGGACGACCTTGTTCGTGTGGGAGGAAAAGTAGACGTTGCCTTCCGGATCGACGGCGACAGCAAAGGGACTTGACAGCTCGGCCTCCGTGGCAGGACCGCCATCGCCCGAGTAGCCGGGCGTTCCCGTACCGGCGACGGTCGTGATGATGCCGTTCGTATCGACCTTACGAATGCGGGCGTTCAGGAGGTCGGCGATGTAGAGGTTTCCATCCGAGTCGAAGGCCATTCCAAAGGGCGAGAAGAGCTGGGCCTCGGTGGCCAGCCCGCCATCGCCGGAGAAGCCCGGCTCGCCGGTGCCCGCGACCCTCGAGATGGTCCCCTCGGATTCGATCTTGAACACCAAATGTGCAAATTCGCAGGAGATGTAGATATTTCCTTCAGCGTCGAAGTCGGGGCCGAAGGGAACTCCACAGAGGTCGGCATCGCTCACACGGCTTCCATCTTCGGGAGGGGCTCCCTCGTTGCCCATCCCGGCGATCGTCGTGATAATGCCGTCGGAGTCGATCTTACGAAGAGACGGGGGGTCGCGGTTCAGCACCCAGAGGATCCCCTCAGCATCGACTCCGACTTGAGGGCGGTCGATGTCGGCCTCGGTCGCGGGGAGACCGTCGCCCGAGAAGCCACGCACACCCGTGCCAGCCACCGTCGTGATCAAGCCGTCCGGATCAACCTTTCGTACTGTCGAGAACTCCCCGATGTAGAGGTTCCCAGCCGAGTCGAAGGCGAGGCTAGATGGTGCTTCCAGTTGCGCCTCGGTCGCTGGGCCGCCGTCGCCCGAGTAGCTGGGCTCACCCGTGCCGGCCACGGTTGTGATCGTGCCAACCTGCGCGGTGGCTTGAGATACGTCCAACCCGGTCCCGAGCCACACGCCGAGGGGCGAGATGCGGGCGCACACCATGAAGTAGCTCGCCGGTTCCAGATCCCCTTCCCAATGGTGGCTCTCGCCAGCGGCGACGGACCGCCAGGTGCCGAGTTCACGCGTCCACGAAGGAGCGTGTTTCGACGTAGGTTCTTCTCCGTTGTACTCGATCACGTCTTGAACGGTCTTGCCCTCCAGAAGCATCAAGAAGTTCACCGCTGCCGGTGCCTCACTCTTGTTGAGGAAGATGAGCTCGACGGGTCCAGCGGTGAGTTCCGTGGGACCCTCGTAGGTGCAGCTCTCGCCGTCGAAGGAGAGCTCTAGGCAATGCCCTTCCACTTCTTCGCAGGATGTTGGTTCAGGGGTGTCGGTCGGGGGGACAGGTGTGGCGGTTGGTGGAATGGGTGTACCGGTTGGCGGCACTAGCGTAGCCGTTAGTTCTGGCGTGGGTGTCTCTGGCGCAGCTGTCGCGCAGCCGGTTAAGAGAGCGAGCAAAAGGCATCCAATCAAAAATCGTTTCCATAATAAACTTGTCTTCATCTTTCTCTCCTCCTAGTGACCCTTGAACGTTGAGTTAACGCTTTACAGTCGCCTGGAACCCCATATCTTGCCCTTGCCTCGACCTTGACTACAAGTTATCGTAGTCTCTTGCTCAGACGCGAATTAACCAAACTATCAAGGGGCACCAGGAACCTCTGTTTCGGTGGATTAGACGCAGGTTTTGCCGTCTAAACCTCCAAGCAGCGTCTTAGACGGACTGTTTCCCTCCTGAATCCTGATTAGGCAGACTCAGTTCCGCGTGATTGTCTTTGATACCCACATGTCGGCAAAACAGCTACTATGCCGAGACAACAAAAGCCAATCCCCTCTTGATCTACAGAGAAGATCGGCTCTCAATATCTCATACTCTCTCACCTCCCCCATTGGCTACTGTCTGCGATGAGAGCAACGATGGCGAATATCGGTCAATGCTTGTGCTATTATACTACACAATTAGCCAAACGTCAATTCCTGGGAAAACCTTACAATTAGAAACCGTGATCTATACTCAATCGTTCCCAGCGGGTTACTACTCAGGCTCCCTGTGATGTGTCATTCCGAGCGGGCGTAGCGAGTCGAGGAATCTCCCATGCAGTGGCAAGAGTGGCCTCGACATGGAGATTCCTCGACTCCCTTCAGTCGCTGCGCTCCTTTCGGTCGCTCGGAATGACGGTGGCTGAGTAGTGACCCCAGCGGAAAGGCTGTGGGGCCCCGGCGTAGGTCAGCAGCCGCCGCCGCTCGGAACAAGCTATACCAACAAATACTTCTTCCTCACCTCTTCGTTCTCTCTCAGTTCCTCGATGCTTCCCTGATAGCGGATCTGCCCGTTGTCAATGATGTAGCCCCGGTCACCCAACCTCAGGGCGGACCTCACGTTCTGTTCAGCCAACAGAACAGTTAGACCGGTCTCCCGCAGCTTTTTGATTTGCTCCTCCAGGGCGCGGACCAGCATAGGTGCCAGCCCTTCAGTGGGCTCGTCCAAGAGCAAGAGTTCCGGGTTGCCCATCAAGGCCCTGGCGATGGCCAGCATCTTCTGCTCGCCTCCGCTGAGGCAGCCCCCCTTGCGGGACTCTATCTCTTTCAGGGCGGGAAAAAGTTCATAGACCCTTTCCTCGTCCCACTGCGCGAAACCAGTCTTGTCCTGAGCGTAGTCGAAGGGTTCGCTACTCCTGGCCGCTATCTCCAGATTCTCCCCCACCGTGAGGTCAGCAAAGATCCTTCTATCATCAGGGACATAGCCGATGCCTTTCCGGGCGAGCAAATAAGGCTCCATGCCGGTTGTCTCTTCACCCTTGAATCGGATGTTCCCTTGCCTCGGTGGCGTCAGGCCCATAATGCTCTTCATGGTGGTGGTCTTGCCCGCTCCGTTTCGGCCCAAAAGACAGACGATCTCCCCCAACTCAACCCTGAGGGAGACCCCAAAGAGGATGTGGCTCAAACCGTAAAAGGTATGGATTCCCTCCACCTCAAGCATCGAACTCACCTCCTAAGTAGGCCTCCTGTACCTCTTTGTTCTTCCTCACCTCCTCCGGTTTGCCCTGGATGAGGGTCTGCCCGTGGTGCATCACCATGATGCTCTGGGCAATGTCGAACACCACTTCCATGTCGTGCTCGCAAAACAGGATGGTCAGGCCCCGTGTACCGGCTAGTTGCTTGATGAGTGCCATCGTCGCCGCTGTTTCTTCGGGAGACATGCCTGCGGTGGGCTCATCCAGGATCAGCAGCTCTGGCTCGTTGCCCAAGGCGATCGCTATTTCCAATATTTTCTGATCGCCGTGGGAGAGTGAGCCGGCTATGTTTCTGGCCTTATCTGAAAGACCTACGCTTTCCAAAATGCGGTTGGTTTCCTCCACAGCCAGCTTCTGAGCGGGGGAGAAGAGGTTGGAGCTTAATCTCTGATGGGACAGCATAGCTACCTGGACGTTCTCGAAAACGGTGAGCCGGTGGAAGATGTTGACGATCTGGAACGAGCGGCCAATTCCCCTTTTGCAAATGTCGTAGGGAGGCAAGCCGCTGATCTCTTCTCCTTTGAAGACGATCTTCCCCTTGTCCAGCTTTAACTGACCGCTGATGAGATTAAACAATGTGGTCTTGCCCGCGCCGTTGGGGCCGATCACCGCCACCAGCTCGCCCTGCTCAACGGTAAGATTCGCTCCGTACACCGCCGTAAAGTCGCCGAACGACTTGTGCACGGCTTCCACTTGCAGCATCTACTTGGCTCCTTTCCGCCGCTTCTGCAGAAACCCGGTTTTTCCTGCAAAGGGAACCCCTCTTGATCTATGGCGGCTATGGAAAGCCGCCCTACTCTTCTTGTCAAATGCCAAAAACCGGGTTTCTGATCTACTCTCTAAACGCTTTAGTCCGGGGCTTGAATTTTCCCACGAAATAGCCCATTACCCCTTCTGGCAAGAAGAAAATCAGCAGGATCAGGATAACCCCTAGAATCAAAGTCCAATACTGGGTGTACTTACCGACAAAAATTCGCAGTGCTACGATGATGGCCGCCCCCACCATGGGTCCGGCAAAGGTAAACCATCCCCCCAGAAGGCACATGATGAATATCTCGAGGGACAAAGTCCAGAACAGCAACACTGGAGAAACGAAACGCTCCAGCACCATAAAGAGAACGCCAGCGATCCCGGCGAAGAAAGTAGCGACCACTATAGCGAGGAGTTGATGGCGCCTGACGTTGATGCCGACTGCTTCACATCGCTGCGGGTTGTCCCGGATGGCTTGGAGCGTGGCTCCAAAGGGAGATTTCACAATGATGTACAGGGCTACCAGGCAAACTGCAAGGACGAGCAATATGAAGTAATAAACGCTGTTCGAGGAGGACAGGATGGATGGCCTGGGAATGCCATGTAAGCCGTCGTCTCCGCCGGTAAAGTCGTACCATCTGAAAACAATGGCCCAAATCAGCGAGCCCAGGGAAATCTGGAGCATGCCAAAGTACAACTGGCTCAGCCTGACACAAAACCAGCCGATGAGCAGGCCTACCAACGCCGCTGCTATGGGGCCAGCAATATAACCGATCCATATAGGCAGGGAGGTCTTGGTCAGCACCAGGGCAGCGGCATAGGCTCCTACCCCGTAGAAAGCGCCATGGTGAAATTGAAACAGCCCTCCATAGCCGACGGTCAGGTTGAGGCTCATGGCCAGCAAAGCGGTGACGAAAACCAGGGACAGTATGTAAACGTAAAATCTGGGAACGAGCATCGGCCAGATGAGCAGGATGATAAGAATGCCTATTGCTGGCCATAGCCATTTGCGCGAAACAAGTTTCGCTACTCCCTTGAACATATCTCCTCCTCATTACCAGACTGATTTCAGCAGCCCTGTGGGTCGCAGGAGCAGCACAATCACTACTGTAGCATAGGGAAAGACGATGGCGAATTGGGGCCAGAACAACACGCCGAGAGAATGGGTCACGCCAAAGAGGATCGAGCCGACGAGAGCACCCCATATATTGCCCAATCCGCCGATGGTCACGATGAGGAAGGCTTCGATAATGATGTTGTGATCCATCCCCAGGGTGATGCTGATCGTTGGGGCGACCAGGGCCCCGCCCAGTCCGGCCAGGTAGCAGCCGATCACGAATGCCGCAGCGAATACCCAGCTCACGTTGATACCCAGCGCACCCACCATCTCTCTGTCCACTGCGGCGGCCCGGGAGATCTTGCCCATCCTGGTTTTATTCACAAAGAGCCACAGACCAACGGCTACCAGAGGGCCAACGAAGAGGAGGAATAGACTGTAGCGGGGAAATGCTGAGCCGAATAAGGGGATTGAGCCCCTGAGGATAGGGGGGGCCAGGACCGACCTGTACTCTGCGCCCCAAACTATCTTTACCAGATCGCCAAGGATAAGCGACAAAGAAAACGTAAATAAGAGCAGCATCAGGTGCTCTCTCTGGTAGAGGTGGCAGAACAGCACCCTCTCCGCTATCAAGCTGACCAGGGCTACTACCAGGGGGGCCAGAATCAAGGTTAGCCAAAAACCGGTGGTGCTGCTGCCGAATAAAGTAGAGATACTAAAGGCTGAGAATGCTCCTATCATGTACAGGGCCCCGTGAGCGACGTTGGGGACCCTGAGCACCCCGAGAACAAAGCTTAGCCCAGAGCAAACGATGAACAGGATCATCGCCCGGCTAAGCCCGACCAAAATCTGACTGGCTAAATCAGCAAAGCTGAAGCTTTGTCCAAGCATAGTGTGTCCTTTTATGCAGCATACATTAGTAGCTGGGGGCTAGCAGCCCCCAGCTACTATTTGGGGCATGGTCTACGATTGTTGCGTTTGGAGATTACTCCCCGCGTGCTTTCTTGATCTCATCGCACGTGGGCATCACGTCATCGCCGGACAGGGTTACGATATCAGTAGAGATGAGAAAGTCATAATCTGGCGACTTGCTGGTCACACCCATGTACATCGGCAACACGAGTTGATGGTCACAGGCTCGCATCTCTAACTCGCCGACAGGGCTATCTACCTTTAGCCCCTCCATAGCATCAATGAACTTTTCCTTGTCCAGGGCGCCTGCCTTCTCAAATGCATCAGCTATGAGATGGGCAGTCACGTAGCCATGAAAAGCAGGAAAACCGGGGGGATGCCCATAAGCCTCTTCAAAGGCTTTGACAAAGTCCTGATTGGCTGGAGTGTCGGGATAGTAGAAATGGTAGTCCACGGTGCCCATCACACCCTCAGGAGCTTCCGCCCCTAGCGGCTTGAGAACGGCATGATCTGTGGCGGTGTGAATCCAAATCGGAACCTCCTCCGACATGCCTATCGCCGCGCTCGCCTTCATGATGTTGGCCATGCTGGCCCCGCCGGTGGAAAAAATAACCGCGTCAGGTTCCGCCGCCAGAATAGCAGTCAGATAGGGTGTCAGGTCGGGTTCACCTGGCTTCCACCACGATTCCCCTATCATCTCCACATCGGGCTTTAGTGCCTGTAGATTGCGCCAGGCAGCGTCAGCTATGGCATGCCCATACTCGTAATCATCCCCGGCAATCCAGTATTTGGTGTACGGCTTATCGGCCAGGGCCACTCCCCCGGCTTTGCCGGCCATAGCAGTATTTTCACCGGTAGAGAAAACGTAACGGTGCCCTTGCTCTCCGGTTATCTTCTCGCTCTTTGAAATCCAAATGATAAGCGGGACCTTCTCCTCTTTAGCGTACTCGGATACGGCCAGGGCCACACCACTGCTGATGGTGCCAACGAGGACGTCCACTTCCTCATTCATTACCAGCTCTTTGGCCATGGGCAGGCCAATAGCCACGTCGAACTTGGTGTCACGGGTGGTATACTCGATCGTCGTCCCTAAAACGCCTTCCTTGTTAATCTCCTCCAGGGCCAGTTTAAAGCCGTTGAGGGCATCCTCGCCGTAAACTGCCGGTGGCCCGCTGTAGCAGTCTATGATCCCCACTTTGATAGGCCGCTCGGCTTTTTTGGGACCACAAGCCACCAACGACGTCAAAACAACCAGAATCAGGATTGTGAAGACAGAAAGCTTTTTCATTTTTATTCTCCTCCTAAACTGTGAGTCTTGCGACCAAGGTTAGAATGTTGGCCTTGGTCAACGATGGAGTCCGCTGGCAGAAACGCCTGTACCGCAGCAGTGTAAGTGTCTTGATCACCCCCTTTCGCTATCCACGCGCTGGTCCGCTTTCCGCAATGTGGTTCCAATCGTCGGTTGTGCTTGTATTGCTAAACCTTTTAGGACTGGTTCTATTATAGTACTCTTTCCCTTCTGTGTCAAGTGCTTTTCAGATCGGACTTTACATAAATCCTAAGGTTCCTACTGCAAGGTAGGGGTAGATCACAGCCGACCCAGGAAAGGGCCTCCTGGGCAGATTCGTGAGCGTATCACGGAGGGGACAAAGGGGCAAGGAAACAGGGGGTAAGCGTTC
>SOHZ01000436.1 GCA_004377365.1 Anaerolineales bacterium
GAAACGACGCAAGCGGCGTGACCGATCCCGAAAACCGGCGAAGTCTCGTCGTCCAGCGGGCGGTATCCAGTTGGTGACACCTGAAGGCGATGCGCTTGTTTTCACGAATGCGCATTACCAGCACACCGCCCCGGACGAAATTCGCCAAATTCTGAAAAAGGCTGGTGACTTTAGCATTGATGATGACCTGGAACCAGAACCGGATGGCTCGTTGCACTTTGCCTGGTTTGAAACTCGTCCTGAGGCGCGCAGTCTGCACGCGCCTATCGGCCGGCGCGTCCTGGCGAACCTGACGTTGAACCCGACGACCCTTGAAGTGGAAGCGATGTCTCAGCAGCGCCTGGACAACTGTTGCCAACGGCTGGAGCAACTTCTGGGAGATCGCATCCATCTGGTTGGGACAAAGGCGAAGAGCGTAAGCCAGGCGCTCCGCGAAAGCAAGCCGCGCCCCGAGCCCCGAGAACCGGTCATGCCGCCACCGGAAGTCGTCGTCGAGCTTGAGGAGAAAATGTTGCGCCAGTGGATTGACGACTCGATCCCGGCGCTAGGTGGGTTGACGCCACGGGAGGCGGTCAAAACGCCCGAAGGACGCCAGCGCGTCCTGGAATTGATAGACGAAGTCGAGCAAATGCAGAAGAAGATGAGGAAGGCGCCGGGAGTGTTTGCCCCTGACTATCGCAAAGTCAAGAAAATGCTGGGGTTGGAGTGATGCGCAAGATGAGGTGAGGGATTGGTGACAGAAGTGCCTATTCATAAAACAATGGATGAGCGGTGGTCAAAGCCTGCACCTGCTTTCTCCCCCTGGCCAACACCTGTTCATCTTCAGAAGTCTCCAACACATCGCCGATCAGGTCGGCGACGATGACCATGTCCTCTTCGGTGAACCCCCGCCGGGTGACGGCCGGCGTGCCCAAACGGATGCCGCTGCCCACCGCCGGTTTGGCTGGGTCGAAGGGGATGACGTTCTTATTGGTAGCGATGCCCACGTTCTCCAGGACTTCTTGTGCTTCTTTGCCGCTGATCCCTTTGCTTCTGAGGTCTACCAGCATTAAATGATTGTCCGTGCCCCCGGCTACCAGGCGGAAGCCGTGTTCGGCCAGGCCTGCGGCCAGGGCGCGGGCGTTGCGCAGAATCTGGGCCTGGTAGGCGCGGAACTCTTCGCTCATGGCTATCTTGAAGGTGACCGCTTTGGCGGCGATGGCCTGCAGGGCGGGCGTGCCCTGGATGCCGGGAAAGACGGCCCGGTCTACCTGGGCGGCGTGTTGGGCGCGACAGTAGATGACCCCGCCCCGGCCTCCGGCCATCGTCTTGTAGGTGGTGTGGGTCACGAAATCGGCGTAGGGGATGGGGGAAGGATGCAACCCGGCAGCCACCAGCCCGGCGATGTGGGCCATGTCCACCATCAAGTAAGCGCCCACCTCGTCGGCGATCTCCCCGAAGGCGGCGAAATCAATGGTGCGGGGATAGGCGCTGGCCCCGGCGACGATCATCCGGGGCCGCATTTCACGCGCCAGGTCGCGGATGCGGTCATAGTCCAGTCGCTCGGTCTCCCGATCCACTCCGTAGTGCTGGAAGCGGTAGATCTGCCCCGGCAGGCTGAGGGGATAGCCGTGGGAGAGGTGTCCGCCGTGGCTGAGGTCCATGGCCAGCACTCGATCTCCCGGCTTCAGAGCAGCCAGGTAGACGGCCAGGTTGGCGTTCACCCCTGAGTGGGGCTGGACGTTGGCGTGCTCGGCTCCGAAAAGCTTTTTAGCCCGCTCGATAGCCAGGCTTTCCACCACGTCCACCCATTGGCAACCGCCGAAATACCGTCGGCCCGGGTAGCCTTCGGCCGACTTGTTCATCAGAACCGAGGACTCCGCTTCGAGCACAGCCAGCGGAGCCAAATTCTCGGAGGCGATCAGTTCGATGGTCGTCTCCTGACGAATCCGTTCTTTTTGGATGGCCTCCGCGAGCTCGGGATCAACGACAGTCAAGTGCTTCACGGTTGGTACCTCCCCACGCTTTTCTGAATTGTATCTGATTGGTTGAGATTCGTCAAAGTCCCTGTCCTCGACCTATGTGTGTTCGGCTCGCAGGCTGGGTGCGTTTGCTCCCTGTAAAAGGGTATGATATAATGATACACGTCGAGTAGTTGTTCTGGCTTTATTGCATCACGTGTTGGAGGAGGAGACTACCTGCGATAGAGTGGAAGGTAAGCGCAGGAGGTGACAGAAATGGGTCGTGTGCGATGGCAGGACCGGATCGTCATTGTGCCGGATCTCCACCATGGCGATCCGTGCATCAAGGGGACCCGTATCCCTGTGGCAATGATTGTAGGGAGCCTGGCCGATGGAATGGCGCCGGAGGAAATTCGGGAGGCCTATCCTCAGTTAACCGACGAGGATATTCAGGCGGCGCTGGCCTATGCTGCCGAGGTCATACACCAGGATATCCTGGCGCCACTGCCTGCATAGGGGATGGGGATGCGCGTCAAAGTGGACGAAGACCTGCCCAGAGCGACCGTTCAGATGCTTCGGGATAAGGGATACGAAGCGGTCAGTGTGACGGAACAAGGGATGGGGGGATGGAAAGACCCCGCTTTATGGCAGGCTGTGCAGTCTGAGCAACGGTTCCTGGTGACGGCCGACAAAGGGTTTGCCGACATACGTTTCTATCCGCCGGAGAGCCACGCTGGTGTCCTATTGCTGCGTCCTGATGAAGATGGCATCCGACCAATCATTGAGCTTCTGGAAAGGGTCCTGGCCAACTATGATCTGGAGGCCCTGGCGAGGACAGTCACAGTGGTCACACCCCGGGGCATTCGCATCCGACGTGCGGGGACATAAAGGGAGTGGCAATTCATGTATCACAGCAGAGAAACAGAAACCCCAGGGGACACTCTTTGATTCCCTGGGGTTGATCGTACACCCCTTTGTCTGGCCCACGAGGGGTAATCTGCCGGCCAAGGTGATCCGTCCACCCGGGCCTTTCTACATCTAGCTTACACAATTCCCCCGCCCGGTCAGATCGGTCGCTTCACCGATGGCCGGGCGGGTTTGTATTTGTACCTCCACTAAGATGTAAGGGATGAGCATGGACATCACGACACTGGAAAACTGGCTCTGGGAAGCAGCCTGCTCTATCCGCGGGCCGCTGGACGCGCCCAAGTACAAAGACTACATCCTGCCGTTACTTTTCTACAAACGACTGTCTGACGTATACGAGGACGAGCTAGGCAAACTGAGTCAAGAGTTCGGCGACGAGGTATTGGCCCGCCAACTGGCTCAGGAAGACCGCGCCCTGATTCGCTTCTACATCCCCAATGGCTACACCTGGCCCGAGGTGCGTAAAAGCCCCGTCCGCCTGGGCGAGCGCCTGACCGAGGCCATGCGGGAGATCGCCAAAGAGAACCCCAAGCTGGTGGGTGTCATTGACATTGTGGACTTTAACGCCACGGCCGCTGGCCAACGCATCCTGGACGACGACAACCTGGCGCGGCTGATGGAGATTCTCAACCGCCAGCGGTTGGGGCTGCGCGACGTGGAGCCCGACATCCTGGGCCGGGCCTACGAGTACCTACTGCGCAAGTTCGCCGAGGGCTCCGGGCAGAGCGCCGGCGAGTTCTACACCCCCAAAGAGGTGGGCACCCTCATGGCCTACATCCTCGACCCTGAGGAAGGCGAAACCATCTACGATCCCGCCTGTGGCTCTGGCGGCCTCCTCATCAAGTCCCAGTTGCGCCTGAGAGACAAGGTGGCGCAGCGTCTGGGCGTGGACGCGCACGATCTCAAGCCGGGCGACGTGCAGCGCCCGCTGCAACTGTACGGCCAGGAGATCAACCACGTCACCTACGCCATGGCCAAGATGAACGCCTTCGTGCACGACATGGACGCCGACATCGCCCTGGGCGACACGATGAAAGGCCCCCGCTTCGTCACCGACGATGGCTCCCTGCACGCCTTTGACAAGGTGACGGCCAACCCCATGTGGAACCAAAAGTTCGGCACCCAGGTCTACGAGAACGACACCTATGGTCGCTTCACACGGGGCACGCCCCCAGCCAGCTCGGCCGATTGGGGCTGGATTCAGCACATGGCCGCCTCTCTGGAAGAGAAGGGCAAGATGGCGGTGGTGCTGGACACCGGCGCTGTCTCTCGCGGCAGCGGCAACCAGGGCAGCAACAAGGAGCGGGACGTCCGCCGGACCTTCGTCGAGGGCGACCTGGTGGCGAAGGGCGACGTGGTCGAGGCGGTCATCCTGCTGCCGGAGAACCTGTTCTACAACACCACTGCGCCGGGCATCATCATGGTGCTGAACAGGGCCAAGGCCCACCCCGGCGAGATTCTGCTCATCAACGCCTCCAAGCTCTGTGCCAAGGGCCGGCCCAAGAACTATCTGACCGACGAGCACATCCGTCAGATTTACGGGATCTACCGGGATTGGCGGGCCGAGGACGGGGTGAGCGCGGTCATCACCACCCAGGAAGCAGCCCGCAACGACTACAACCTGAGCCCGTCCCGCTACGTGGCCAGTGACGACCAGGAGCCGCCCCTGCCCCTGGAGGAGGCGCTGGTGCTGCTGGCCCAGGCCGAGGAGGCGCGCACTGAGGCTGACGCGGAACTGGATACAGTGCTGACCAAATTGGGCTTTGGCGGATGGCGAGAGGGTTGACTGTTTCAGGTTTGATCCCGGACTGTGACAAGGACCAAGGAGGTTCTAAATGAAGATCAGCGAGCTGATAGATGGGATCCGCAAACGCGATGTTGTGCTGCCGGAATTTCAACGTGAGTATATCTGGACGAGAGAGCAGTCCAAACAGCTGATGGTCTCGCTGGTCAATGGTTATCCAGTGGGCAGCCTGCTGTTCTGGAAGACGGACCAACCACCCGAGCTGAAGAACCTGGAAGCTGCGCCAGAGAAGTTGGGTAGACTCCAAGTTACCCTGGATGGTCAACAGCGTCTGACCACTCTGTATATGTTCATCACCAGTGAAATCCCACCCTATTACACAGAGCGGGACATTCAGACAGATCCCCGTAATCTCTACTATAACCTGGACACAGGTGAATTCCAATACTATCAGTCCTCCCGAATGAAAGGGAATCCTCTGTGGTGGTCGGTGATAGAGTGCTTCAACAACCCCCACATCAACGTCTTTGAGATTGCCCAAGAGCAAGCTGCGACAGGTGAGGAGGCCTTCCAACTTGCCCAGTGTTACAACGAGCACCTGAACCAATTGCGTCAGGTGCGCGAAATTGACCTGCCCGTGCAGATGGTCCCATCCTATGCTGAACTCGATGATGCCATTGAAATCTTCGACCGGGTGAACAGCCAGGGAACCAAACTCAAAGATGCCGAGTTGGCCCTGACCCACGTGACCAGCAAGTGGGCACAGGCCCGCCGGGTGATGAAGGCCAAGATAGAGGATCTGGACAGACGCCACTTTTACTTCGATCTCACATTCATGACGCGTGCCCTCACGGGCGTGGTTGTCAAAAGGGCTCTTTACCATACCATTCGCGGCCGGCCTAGAGACGAACTTGTGGAGGGCTGGAAGCAACTCGAGCGAATCTTGGACTACCTGGTCACTGTATTACCACAACAGGCTTTTGTCCACTCTACCTACGACCTCAATACAACCAACGTGTTAGTTCCTCCGATCGTCTATCTTTCTCTGAATGATGGCAGATTTCCAAGCGAACAAGCTCTCAAGCGAGCTGTCCGCTGGCTGTACGCGGCGCACACGTGGGCCCGCTACACCGCACAGACCGACCAGCGCCTGGAGCATGACGTCTCTCTGGTTGTCCGCGAGCTCGACCCCTGGGATGCGTTGTGTGATCAGATCATTGACCAAAGAGGCCGCATCGAAGTAAAGGCCAGTGACCTAGAAGGGCGTGGTAGCGGCCACCCGCTCTACCGGATGACTTTCGTGATAGCAAAGGCCCACGGGGCGGTAGACTGGTTTAACGGAGTCCCTCTTGGAACGACCCACGGACAGGCATACCGCGTCCACAGCCATCACATCTTCCCCACATCAATCCTGTACCGAAGTGGCTACGATTCCGAGAGCCACCTGCATCGAAAGATCGTGAATGAGATTGCCAACCGGGCCTTCCTCACCGCCGAAACAAACCTTCAGCTCGCCAATAAACCCCCAGAGGTCTATCTGCCACAAGTCGAGGAGAAATACCCCGGTGCCCTCGTCAAGCAGTTCATTCCGATGGATCCTGAGCTATGGAAGGTCGAACGGTATCCAGATTTCCTCGAGGCGCGCAGGCAGCTGATTGCGCAGAGAATCAACGACTTTATGGAGGGGCTGATTACCGAGCCAGAGATCGTTCACCGCCGCCCTGTCGCTGAACTGGTCTCGCTTGGAGAAAGCGCCACATTGGAGTTCAAGAGCACGTTGCAGTGGGATGTTGTGCAGAATCAGGTGAACAAACAACTGCGCTTTTCGGTACTGAAGACCATTGCCGCTTTCCTGAACACTGCGGGAGGAACCTTGGTCATTGGCGTTGAGGATGATGGTCACGTTCTAGGGCTCGCACGAGACCTCCAGATTCTGCAGGGCTCTCAGGATCGCTTTGAACAAACGCTGATGAACCTGGTTTGCGATCGTATCGGGGCGGAGTTTGGACCGTTCATCAAGGTTCGATTCGAAGAGATCGACGGACAGACAGTATGTGTAGTAGACGTGGACAGGGCACCAGAACCGGCATTTATGGATGGGCCCCGTGGCAAAGAGTTCTTCACGCGATTGGGTAATACCACCCGCACTCTGGACCCCGAAGAAGCAGTGCGCTATGTTCAGATGAATTGGGAATAAGATCACAGAGTGACGATGCCTGATAACAGCTTGCTGGACGACTTCAAAGAGACCGAGATAGGCCCCATCCCGGTGGATTGGGAGGCGGTTGTTATTGCAAATGTCATTGACGACACCATCAGTGGCGATTGGGGCAAGGAAAACAACGACGAGCACCCGGATTGGGTACACTGTCAGGTGATCCGAGGCACTGACTTCCCTGCTGTTGCCGCGGGACAGCTTGCCAACGTACCGGAGCGATATGTACGACCATCGAGCATTAAGAAACGCCAACTTCAACCTGATGACATGCTTGTTGAGATATCAGGGGGTAGTAAGTATCAACCGACTGGCCGGATCTTGCGCACGACCCCTCAAATCTTGGCGAATGCGCACCTTCCGGTGCTGTTCACAAATTTCGTCAAGCTTTTCCGAGTAGACCGGAACATCGCGGAATCATCATTCTTCCATCTATTCTGGGAGTACTTGTACAGCCTGGGCCGAACACGTATCTACGAGAAGCGTACAACAGGTATCCGCAATTTCAAATACAAGGACTTCCTGGCAAATGAGATCATCTCTCTCCCCTCTCTCCCCGAGCAGCGCTGCATCGCCTACGTCCTCAGCACTATCCAGCGGGCCATCGCTGCCCAGGACGACCTCATCGCCGCCGCCCGCGAAGTCAAGCGCAGCCTGATGCAGCGCCTCTTCACCTACGGCCCCGGCTCCGAGCCCGCCCCCACAAAGGAGACGGAGATTGGGGAGATACCGGAGCATTGGAAGGTGGTGCGGTTGGGGGATGTGCTGCAGGCTACCCAATATGGACTCTCAGTACGGGCTGATCGCACTGGAAAGTATCCGATGCTGCGGATGAACAATCTGGATGATGGCCGCATTGATGCCTCGGATCTCAAATACGTGGATCTAGACGAGGGCGATTTTGCAAAGTTTCGCGTGCGCAAGAGAGATGTCCTGTTCAATCGCACCAATAGCTACGAGTTGGTTGGGAAGACTGCCATTTTCGACATCGAGGGTGACTTTGTTTTCGCGTCGTACCTCATCCGGGTCGCTCCTGACTCTGCACAGTTGCTACCAGAGTACTTGAACTACTACCTCAACTGGGATGATGCACAGCGTAGATTGAAAATGCTTGCTACTCGTGGCGTGAGCCAGTCAAACATCAGTGCCACGAAACTCAAGCGATTTCCCATTGGTTTGTCGTCAATTGCAGAACAAGAAGAGATGGCACGTATCTTGTCAGCGGCGGACCACAAGATTGAGGCTGAGGAGCAGCGCAAGGCCGCCTTCCAGGCGCTCTTCAAGGCAATGTTGCACCAACTGATGACCGGCCAATTGCGGATGAAGGAGGTGGATTTGTGAGGGATGATATCGTCTCGCTAGTGGCCCCTAAGCCTTTGCAAATCGAACAGCTTAAGGAAGAGCTTAAACATATTCGACAGATAATAACAGACAAAATGCTTCCTATAGAAGAATACACTAAAGCAGCACTAGCTTTCCTAGAGCAAGACATCGCCGATCCCGCTCTCGAAGCGATTAGCCAGGACAATCGTGACATCTTCACCTTGAGAGCAAATGAGATTGGGCTTGCACTTGCCAATCGGCAGGCTTACCACTATGCTGCGAAAGTCTACGAGGCTGTGCTATCCAAAGTAGAGGAATATGTACAAAACTCTGGTAAGGCACGGCATTTGGGAGTGATCAAGGTCAATCTTGGCACTGTTTATATATTGGCTGGCAACCTTGACGCCGGGATTAGCCTTATATTGGAAACGGCAACCCGAGACGATGTTGTAACCTATGGAATATCACCAAACGAATCTTATGCCTTAACGCTTTTGCGCAACTTGGTTCTGAATGAGCTGGTCTCTATTATTGCGCTATGGTGCAACGAACAATTCAAAATTGCAACTGGCTTTCCACTTAGTCCTGAAGCTGTTTCGATTATGGCCAATCACTACAATCCACTTGGGGAAGTTACACTTGTTTCTTTGATACCTCTGATGCGGCACCCT
>SOHZ01000164.1 GCA_004377365.1 Anaerolineales bacterium
TTTCACCTCGCCTTGTAACGCAAGATGATGCGGTGTTTAGTAGTACGCATTCCAGAGATTACACGATGCTATACATGAGCGTTACAGAAAGGGACGCCAGTCTTCGATTCAAGGTCATCAAGTTGTTGGCAGAACTCACCAGAACAGGCAGCCCGGCAATCAATTGGCTTTTTCGACCGGCACCTTGGGTCATATCGCTTTTGAACAGGGTGACTATGCAGCGGCCCAGTCATTCTTCGAGAAGGGTCTGATGCTATTTCGGGAGGCTAAGGACAAGGTAGGGGTCGCGTATGCGCTGGGAAATTTAGGGGATTCACTGTACAAGCAAGGCAACTACGAACGGGCCAAGGCATTTTATGAAGAGAGCCTTGAGTTACATCAGGACATAGGTGGCAAGTCCGCTGTTACTTCAATGCTCAGTGATTTAGGGCATGTGTCGCTTCACCAGAATCACTGGCAGCGGGCGAGAGCGCTTTTCGCGGAGAGCCTGGCCCTGCAACGGGAACTTGAGGACAAGCAGAGCATCGCCGGGTGTCTGGCAGGATTGGCAGGAGTGGCTGAAAGGGAAGGGCAGCCGGAGCGGGCAGCCCGGCTGTTGGGGACCGCAGAGGCGCTCCTGGAGGCCAGTGACACGCATCCGCCCCCCATCGTTCAGGCCGAATATGACCGTAACGTGGCCGCCGTGCGCGCCCAACTGGACGAGGCGGCGCTCGCCGCGGCGTGGACGGAGGGCCGGGCCCGAGACCTGGAGGCCACAGTGGCGGAGCTGTTGGTCGAGTTGGGAGGGTAAAAGAAAACGTCCAACCCCAAAGTTTTGCTCTTAGCTCTGTTTTGCTGTACAATGGTCCTCAGAAGGACTGGTAAACATGTCTCGTCTGGCCTTGTTCTTGCTCGGACCACCACGAATCGAGTGCAACGACGAGCCGATCAAAGTTCGCCGTCTGTCAAGCGGCGCGTGAGTGGGCCTGGTGGCTTAGGGAGGTAGTGTCATGAGCACAAGCCAACTCATTGCCAATCGCTTTGAAATCAGCGACCCGGAAAAGGACCTGCTCGGCCGGGGTGGCATGGGCGACGTGTACCGGGCGACCGATACCCAAACCGGGGAACCCGTGGCTGTCAAAGCCCTCAGCCCGGGCGTTGTGGCCCGCGACCCCGACATCGTGGAACGCTTCGTGCGCGAAGGCCAAGCCTTGCGTCAACTGAACCACCCCAATATCGTGAGCATGGTGGCTGCTGTCGAAGAAGAGGGGCAGCATTACCTGGTCATGGAATACGTCGGGGGCGGCTCACTCCGGGATCTGCTGGAAGCCCAGAGACCTGACAGGTCTGCCAGACCTGTCAGGTCTTTACCCAGCACGCGCGCCCTCGAAATTGCCCTCGACCTGGCCGATGCCTTGACCCGCGCTCACCGCCTGGGCATCATCCACCGCGACCTCAAGCCCGCCAACGTGCTGCTGGCCGAAGACGGCACGCCCCGCCTGACCGACTTTGGCATCGCCCACGTGGCCGACAGTCCCCGCCTGACGGAAACGGGCATCCTGGTGGGCACCGTGGATTACCTCAGCCCGGAGGCGTGCAACGGCGAGCCGCTCGATGCACGGGCCGACATCTGGGCCTTTGGCGTGCTGCTGTACGAGATGCTGAGCGGGGAACGGCCGTTCACCGGCGAGACCCTAACTGCCAAGCTGACGGCCATCCTCAGGCAACCCGTGCCCGACCTGGCCCAGCTTGCCCCCAGTACTCCCGACACCCTGGTTGACCTGGTCTACCGTATGCTGGAAAAGGACCGCCAGCAACGCATTCCCAGCGTGCGGCTGGTGGGGACCGAACTGGAGGCGATATTGAAAGGGTGGGAGGTCCCCACCCCGGCGCGCCCCGCTCCTGTAGAGAGTCGTTTCGCCGGGGAAAGTCGTTTTTCCACGCCCACTCCCCCTGCCCAACCCCCATCCTTCCTGGAGGAAGAAGAACCGGTCGAAAGGCCCGTCTTTGTGGCCCGGGAGCGTGAGTTGGCGCAATTGGATGGGTACCTCAACACGGCGCTGGCCGGCCAGGGTCGGGTGGTTTTCATCACTGGCGACGCCGGTCAGGGCAAGACGGCCCTGGTCCAGGGGTTCGCCCGGCGCGCTCAGGCAGCTCACCCCGACCTGGTCGTCGCCAGCGGCAACTGCAATGCCCATACGGGCATCGGTGACCCGTACCTGCCCTTCCGCGAGATACTGGGTCTGCTGACCGGTGACGTCGAAGGCCGGTGGGCGGCCAGGGCCATCAGCCAGGAACAGGCCCGCCGCTTGTGGCATACCTTCCCCCTGGCGGTGCAGGCCCTGGTAGAGACCGGCCCAGACCTGATTGACCTCTTTGTGCCCGGTGCGGCCCTGGTCAAGCGCACGGTGGCTTTTGCGCCCGGCGGGGCAGACTGGCTGACCCGCCTGGAGGAGCTTGCGCAGCGCAAGAGGGCCGCCCCTGGCGACCCTAACCTGCAGCAGAGCGCCCTGTTCGAGCAGTACACCCGGGTGGTGGGGGCACTGGCGTCCCAGCGACCGTTGCTGCTGGTGTTGGACGACCTGCAGTGGGCGGATGGCGGTTCCACCAGCTTGCTATTCCACCTGGGGAGGCGAATAGAGGGCAGCCGGGTCCTGATCGTGGGTACCTACCGCCCGGCTGAGGTGGCCCTGGGACGCCCTTCGACAAGCTCAGGACAAAGGGAACGACATCCCCTAGAGCCTGTCGTCAACGAGTTCAAGCGCCACTTTGGTGACATCGAGGTGGATTTGGGACAGGCTGAGGACCGGCAGTTCGTTGAGGCCTTCCTGGACACCGAACCCAATCGCTTGGGCGAGACGTTCCGCAGGACGCTCTACCGGCAGACCAGAGGACACCCCCTCTCTACCGTCGAATTGCTGCGGGACATGCAGGAGCGAGGAGGTTTGGTCCAGGACGGAGAAGGCCGGTGGGTTGAGGGGCCGGCATTGGACTGGGAGAGCCT
Organism: Anaerolineales bacterium; assembly: GCA_004377365.1. Taxonomy (GTDB): domain Bacteria; phylum Chloroflexota; class Anaerolineae; order E26-bin7; family E26-bin7; genus E26-bin7. Next base: position 2,984 of record SOHZ01000164.1, read on the forward strand.
GCCGGCGCGGGTGGAGGCGGTGATCGCGGAGCGTATGGGTCGGCTGGCCGAGCCAGCGCGGGAAGCGTTGCGAGTGGCCAGCGTGGAGGGCGAAGCGTTCACCGCCGAGGTGGTGGCCCGGGTGCTGGCAGCTGACGAGCGGGAGATGGTGCGGTGGTTGAGCAAGTTGGACAGGGAGCATCACCTGGTGAGCGCCCAGGGGATCCAGCGGGTGGATAGCCAGCGCTTGTCCGTGTATCGCTTCCGGCACATTCTGTTCCAGAGGTACCTGTACAACAGCCTGGACCGGGTGGAACGAGTGTACCTGCACGAGACAGTGGGGACTGCCCTGGAAGCCCTGTACGGGGAGGGGGCGGAGGAGATCGCGGCTGTCGCGGTGCAGTTGGCGCGGCACTTCCAGGAGGGGGGGATCCCAGAGAAAGCGGTGGCCTATCTGCTCCAGGCAGGAAACAGAGCGGCGAGGTTATCCGCCAACGAGGAGGCGATTGCGCACTTTCGCAAGGGGCTGGAGCTGCTCCAGGCTCTGCCGGACACGCCGGAGCGCGCCAGGCAGGAAATCGAACTGCGGATCTACCTGGCCATAGTGCTGGCGAATCTCCGGGGTTACGCTGACACAGAAGTGGGACAGGCCTATAGACAGGCATACGGGCTATGTGAGCGGAGCGGGGAGACCTTGCGGATTGGCACGGTGGCGAGTGGGCTGTTTTTATTCCACTGGACGCGGGCAGAGTATGGGCCGGCCCTGGAGATGGCTGAGCGACTACTGAGTATAGCCTCGAAAAGGAAAAGCCGACTACTGCGTCTAGTGAGCGACAATGATCTGAACTTCGTCTTTCTTTTGATGGGTGAGTTAGACAAGAGCTTGAAACACGCGGAACAAGCGATTGCCAGCTATAGTCCTCATCTACACCGTCTGATGGTTCAAGAAGGTGGCATGAACGTAGGTTTGGCTTCCCGGTGCTGGGCAGCGTTGGACCGGGACTTTGACGAGCGCACAGGAGAGGTATTCCAGGATGAATCTGTACCCGTACCCCATTGGCTGGGACGGCACATCCTGGTTTCGGACGTGTCCCACGCGCCTCAGCCCAGACCATCGTCGGCGCCATCCGCCGGACAGCCTGCCAGCGCCCGTGGGGATAGAGCGCCGCTGCGTCTGCCTACGCTGCCCGGGGCGACCTTTGCCAACCGGCTGGCGACCCAGATGGAGGGCATGGCCGCCGGGATGGTGAGCAGCGTGGAGCGTTTCGCCTCCGGTGTGACCCGTCAGACCAACCCACCACCGGTGCGCCAACCTCTAGAGTTAGGCTGGGACGCTCCCAAGGGCGGTTCGGGAGGGGGATGGTCCGGCGGCGGTGGGGGAGGAGGATGCGCCTGTGCCTGTGCCTGCGCGGGGTGCGCCTGCGCCTGTGCCGGGGGAGGACGCTAGCACGAACAGATGTCAGACAGTTTCTTCCCAGTGGTCGGGTTTTACCGCAGAGCACACTGGTACCGCTTTCGTGTCATTCGTCCATTCGTGACATTCATAAGTCCTGTAACTGATAGCCAAAAGGAGAAGATCCATGTCAGAGAAACGAGAAAAGAAGACTCCCTGGTTTCTGTGGCCGTTTGTGGCGCTGTGGGACTTGCTGGCTTTCATCCTCAACTTGACCGGCCGCTTGGTGGCAGCCGTTTTAGGGCTGGTCCTGATGATCGTCGGCATCATCCTGACTGTGACCCTCATTGCCGCACCGGTGGGCATTCCCCTCATCATCTTGGGGTTTTTGCTGATGCTGTGTAGCATCTTCTAACGAAATTCGTGTCATTCGTCTATTCGTGACATTCGTGTTCAACAAGATTGGAGGAAATAAATGGCTAGACTGAATCTACTCAAAGGATGGTTCTCAAAACCCGAACCACTGAAAAAAGGCATCTACCACTACCGCACGCCGTTGGACGCCGAGGAGCGGTTCCGCCTGCACCTGCGCGTCGAAGAAGACGGGCGCGGCATCCTGGTCATCAACGCGGCTAAGGTGCTGCACCTCAACCAGACGGCCACCGAGTGGGCCAAGCTCATCATTGAAGACATACCGTCCCAGGAGGCGGTCAAGACCATGCAGCGGCGCTACCGGGTGGACCGGGAGACAGCCCAGGCAGACTATGATAACCTGCGCGACACCATCATGACCCTGGCCCGCACCGACGAGGTCTGCCCCGTCACCTACCTGGACATCGAACGCATCGAGCCTTTCGAGACCCCGGTCTCGGCCCCTTATCGCATGGACCTGGCCCTGACCTATCGCTGCAACGACGATTGTCTCCACTGCTACGTGGCCCGGGCCAAGGACCATCCGGAGATGTCCACCGAGGACTGGAAGCGGGTCATTGACAAATGCTGGGAGCTGGGCATCCCCCACATCTGCTTCACCGGCGGAGAGGCGACGCTGCGCGATGACCTGCGGGAGCTGGTCGAGTACGCCGAGGACGTAGGGCTGGTGACGGGCCTGCTGACCAACGGCCGCCGCCTGAGCGACCAGGCCTATCTGGACAGCCTGTTGGAAGCTGGCCTGGACCACATCCAAATCACCATCGAGTCCCACGACGAGGCGGTGCACGACAGGCTGGTGGGCTGCCAGGGGGCCTGGAAAGAGACTGTGGAAGGCATCAAGAACAGCGTGGACGCCGACGTCTACCTGATGACCAACACCACCCTCACCGACCTCAACAGCGCCGACATCGAAAAGACCGTGGCCTTTATCGCTAGCCTGGGGATAGAGACCTTTGCCTGCAACGGCCTGATCTACGCCGGCAAAGGGGCCGACGTCGGTATCGGCATCCCCGAGGCGGATTTACACCCCATCGCGGACACGATCAAGGCCGCCGCTGTGGAACACAGCCTGCGCCTGATCTGGTACACTCCTACCCAGTACTGCGAGTTCAATCCCCTGGAAAAGGAACTGGGCGTCAAGGGCTGCACGGCGGCCAAGTACAACATGTGCGTTGAGCCCAACGGCGATGTCATCCCCTGTCAGAGCTACTACCAGGCCCTGGGCAACGTCCTGACCGATCCCTGGGAGAGCATCTGGCAGCACCAGTTGGCCCAGAACCTGCGCGATCGCACCTGGCTCCCGGCCAAGTGCGAGGGCTGTGAGGACGTGGCCATCTGCGGTGGCGGCTGCCCGCTGTACGTCAACGAGGGCGAATACCTGTGCGTGGAGAGCCAATCAACAGCGCCATAGGTTCCTTCACGTTCGCCTGCTCACAGCCTTCGTCCTTTCGGGCTGAGCCCTTCGACTACCCCTTCGACCCTTCGACAGGGCTCAGGCAGGCTCCGCTCAGGGCAGGGCTCAGGACAGGCCTCGGGACGAGGCCTCAGGACGAAGTCTCAAGGGCGTCTGGGCGAGGTCAACACCCGGTAACGCATGTTGGGCGGCTTCCCTCAAACGTGCATTGATGCGTCGAGGGGAGGACATGAAAAATGGCACAAGTGATACCTTTGGAAGAAACGCTTGACCCCGAAGACTGGGAATCCATGCGGGCGCTCGGCCACCGGATGATGGACGACATGCTGAATTATATGAAAACCGTCCGAGAGCGTCCCGTCTGGCAGCACGCTCCCGACCGGGTCAAAGCCCATTTCAACAGGCCCCTGCCGCTTGATACTCAACCGCCGGAAGAGATTTACGAAGAATTTCTGGAGAACGTGCTACCCTACCCGGTCGGTAACATCCATCCGCGTTTCTGGGGCTGGGTCTTCGGCACGGGGACTGTCTTGGGCGCTTTTGCCGAACTACTGGCTGCTGCGACGAACACCAACGCTGGCGACTTTGACCATCACAGCGCCAACCACGTCGAGAAGCAGGTGATTGACTGGTGCAAAGAGATGCTGGGCTTCCCAGCTGCGGCCAGTGGTCTGCTGACCAGCGGCTGCTCGGCCGCGAACTTGATCGGACTGGCAGTCGCCCGCAACACAAGAGCCGGGTTTGACCTGCGCCTGGAAGGTATCCATGTCGCGCCGCACAGGATGGTGCTCTATGCATCAGAAGAAATCCACAGCTCAATCCAGAAGGCAGTGGAACTGCTGGGCCTGGGCAGCGATGCACTCCGCCTTGTGCCGGTCAATGACTACTTCCAGATTGACCCTGAGGCGCTAAAGGCGACCATCGCGCAGGACCGCGAAGAGGGTCATCAGCCATTCTGTATCGTTGGGGCAGCGGGGACGACCAACACCGGAGCAATTGACGACCTCGACGCGCTGGCCGACATCTGCCAGCAGGAGAATCTCTGGCTCCTGGGGCAAGAGACTTGGTGACAGGGATGGAGCGGGCCGATTCGCTGGCCTTTGACCTGCACAAGTGGATGTACATGCCCTATGAAATCGGATGCGTGCTGGTGCAGCGTGAGGAAGAGCATCGCAAGGCTTTTTCCCTGACGCCTGCTTACCTCGCTCGCGGAGAGGGCGGGCGCGGCCTGACTGGGGGCGACCTGCCCTGGCTCTGCGATTATGGCTTCCAGCTTTCCCGGGAGTTCCGGGCGCTCAAAGCCTGGATGTCGTTCAAGGAACATGGCACGCGCAAGTACGGGCGGTTGATCCAGCAAAACATAGACCAGGCGCGCTATCTGGCAGAGTTGATCGAAACGACGCCGGAGGTGGAGCTTGCGGCTCCAGTCACGCTGAATGTTGTTTGCTTCCGTCACATCAGATCCGGTCTGGATGACGCCGCGCTGGATGCGCTCAATAAAGAAATCCTTGTCGAGCTACAGGAACAGGGCATCGCCGCGCCATCCGGAACGACGATCGGAGGCAAGTACGTTCTGCATGTCGCACACACCAATCACCGCAGCCGGCGGGAAGATTTTGACATCCTGGTGCGCGAGGTGATACGGATAGGGAAGGAACTGGTTTAGCTTAAACGCTGATGTGCTACCAACTCCTTGTGAAGATTTGGTTGGAGACCGCTTATGTCAGACCTCACAATCGAGGAATGGCACGCTCAATTCATCCGTCAGGCCCGCTGGACGCGGGCGGTGCGCAACCAACTCTACCGGCGGGTCAACTTGCTGCGGGCTGAACGAGTGCTGGACGTGGGCTGCGGCACAGGGGTGATCACCGAGGAGATGGCCGCGCGTTGCAAGGGCCAGGTCATCGGGGTGGACGTTGACGCGGCGATGATCGCCTTTGCGCAGGACAAGCCCTTCGACCCTTCGACGGGGCTCAGGGCAGGCTTTGCTCAGGACGAGGGCAGCCAGGCCGAGTGCCGGGTCGGTGATGCCCATCAACTGGACTTCCCTGACAGTCACTTTGACGTGGTGGTCTGCCATTTCCTGCTGATGTGGGTCAGCGACCCTGCCCTGGCCGTTCGCGAGATGGCCCGGGTGACCCGACCCGGCGGAGCGGTGCTGGCCTGTGCCGAGCCGGACTATGGAGGGCGCATTGATTATCCCGAGGAGTTGCCCCTGGCCCGCTGGCAGGCCGAAGCCCTGCGCCGCGAGGGGGCCGATCCCTTCACCGGGCGCAAACTGCCAGCCTTGTTCACCCAGGCGGGGCTTTCAGCCAACGTGGGAGTCATCCCCTCCCTGTGGGACGACGAGGCCTTACGGGCCGAGTTCGAGGCCGAGTGGGCGCTGATGGAGCGCACCCTGGCGGGGATGGTGAGCGCAGATGAACTAGGACACTACAAGCAGGTGGACTGGCAGGCCATCGAGGACAGCCAACGGCTGATCTTTGTGCCCATATTCTACGCTGTGGGTAGGACACAAGACGGCTGAGGAAAACCTCAGCCGTTTTCATTATCAAACTCAGTAGATCACAAATTGCTCCCGCTGGACCACAGTCCAGCGGCCTAAACGCGGA
>SOHZ01000325.1 GCA_004377365.1 Anaerolineales bacterium
ATATGCCCACAATTAGAGTATTAGACAAGGTCATGATACTTCCTCAAAGACCGACCAACCTGCTGTTTCAGACGCGCCACCCAACGATTCACGTAGGCTGCACGGTGTTTTTTTCCTGACAATGATATTTCGTATGCAGTGATCACCACTCAAAAACTGAAGAAGAGGATCCACCACGGCGTCTCCTGACCCGTCAGAGGAGCGCAACCGTGTGCGTCTGGAAAGCATTGTTCGTAGCCTAAATCGCTGGCCATGCTCCAAAAGCTGTTGGCGGCATGTGCAGCGGCGAACAACGTTACAGCGGCAGCGGCCAGGAGGACAAGGCAGCGTCGTTGCCTGGATGAGCGGATACGCTGGTAGCCAACTACTCCAGCAGTCAAGATAAGGGTACAATGAATGATGAAGGGGGTTTTGTAAGTGGTGGAGATTTCGTCGAAAGTGAATAGCAGCAGAAATGGGAAAAGACTGTACAAGAGTAATTCGACCGTCATCCACCTTTTCCACACGAGTGCGATGCTTGCTGCGATGGCGGTCACAAACGAGATAATCGCCCCCTCACGTGAGATAGGCGGGCGGGGGAAGCCTTCTGCCATGATGGCGAATGATAGCAGCCAGAGAGGCAGCAGGCTACCCAGAGTCGTGATCCAAGCTGCCGGCTCTGCCCAACGAGTTTCCTTTGCATTTTCCATATCTTCTACCCTCCTATAGGCCAGAACGCTACTGTCTTCAAGCATCTCTGTGAGATACTCCTCGCAGCCCCTTACTGACCATCCGCCCAATATTCGTACGGGTAGTTCGGGTAGCGTTCTTGTATAGCAACGACTTCTTCTTCACACATACCGTGAAGATCAGGCACTTCTCCTTTCGTTTTGTAGATCCGCCCGATAAGGCGCGGGTTGCTCCAGTGTTCTCGGTAGACGTAACCGAGGCGGTAATAGTCGTCGCTTCCATCATAACACCAGTCTTGCCCGTAGATGATGACCGGCCCGGGGAGCGAGAGGGCGTACCAGTGGGTCAATTGCCGCAGGTCTTGGGGGTAATGGCCTTCTCGGGCGTAGTAGGTCTCTATCGCCTGGGTGACACGCTCGGCCCGCTCTTCCGTCAACTGGCGAAAGTCAACACGCTGGGCGTGGGCGGAGACCGCGATCATCAATGCGGGGATGAGCAGCGAATACAAGAAGCCTGCCAGCTTTGTCCTACCCAGCAGGGTGATAGACAACATGACACCGGAGAAAAGCACTGCCACGACCGGGGCAACCAACCACAAGTATCCGAGCGAATCATCTGTGTTGTCCCAGACCGTGAGCCAATAAAGGTTGTGGAGTGTCTTGGCGAGCAAGAGTGCGCTCAGGACAAGGACGACCGCCGCGGCCCTGCCAGCATGCTTGCGCTGCGCTTGTGAACCCCCACCTTCTACCGCGCCCGCATTCTGCCACTCTCTATAAAGGTTCAGGCCTGAATAAAGGAGCAAGGCCGCAATGAGCAACGCTATGGAAGGTATCAAGAGAAGCATGAGCATCATTGGGGTTCCGAACAGCAGCGACAGGCGGGCCGGGAAGATATTAACAAACACAGAGGCTGGCAAGGACAACACTGGCAGGATGAAGAGCCCGGCATAGATCCATACGCTGTGACTCACTCTCCTGGCGGCCAACGTCAGTGCTGAGACAAACAGCAATACGATCGGTATTACGATCAGCCAACTGAGAGGACCGAAAAGCCCGACCCCGAACATAAAAGGTGCAAACCACCAACATACCAGGGTCAGCGCGCTCAGGACAAGGACGACCGCAGCCCGTTCAGCTTGCTTGCGCTCTGCTTGTGAATCCCCACCTTCCACCGTGCCTGCACTCTGCCATGCTTTAAGGGTCAGGCCCGAATAAAGGAGCAGGGTAATGAGCACCGCCGTGGGAGGAGGTATCAACACAGGCATGATTCCGAACGACAGCGACGCGGGGTCCGGGAGGATATTGACAAGCACGGAGGGTGACACGGACAACACTGCCAGGACGAGGAGCCCGGCATAGATCCAGGCACTGTGGCTCACTCTTGTGGCGGCCAACGCCAGTGATGAGGTAAACAGCCAAGCTACTATGGCCAGTACGACCAGCCAGTCGGAACCCCGGGAGCTCAACAGAAAACCTGCATATAGCCAGCATCCCAGGGTCAGTACGATCACGGCGAATACGTAAAATGCCTTCGTTTTCATGGTTCACCTTCCTTGGCAGACTGCTTCTCGCACCGCCTCTTCAAATACTGCTCCCATCACTTGGTTTATTCCTTTTTCAAGAGAATCGAGCGGGTTTGATGAAAAAACAGAATTCTGAGCATGGCTCCGCCCACTATCACTTAAGCCGGCTTCGTCAATTTTGCTACCTTTCATTGTTGCCAAGCAAGATCAATGTCCAACTAAGGAATCCATTTGAATCGTAGTGAATTCATCTGAGCCCTTGAGCCGGTAGCTGAAAGCGCCAGACTCGGGAAACTCGATTGCAGCGACCGAAAGAGAAGGCCCCCCAGAGGTGAAGGTACTTCTAATGCTTGGCTCTGTACGCCTCCATTCCCGCCCGAGATATATTTTGACGGTTTCAATAGTAACTACTCAGGGGTGCTCATTTGGTTACTCAGATTCACCTTCCCGAAAGCTCCAACGCGACGAGTTTTGCCAAGATTCTGGTTATGCGGCAGATTTTGGCCT
>SOHZ01000599.1 GCA_004377365.1 Anaerolineales bacterium
ATCGACTTTTTGGAGATGAATAGCGCCCAGACGGTGCTCTAAACATTCCCTGTAATTGAGACCGGACCGGGTCGCTGGCTATCGAAAAACTGAGAGGAGACCCCCGGGTGCCAAAGATATACCTCGACGTTTGTTGTCTGAACCGACCTTTTGATGACCAAACCCAGGCCCGAATACGTCTTGAGGCAGAGGCTATTCTTATGATCCTAGCCCAGTGTGAGACAGGCCATTGGGAATGGATTGGCAGTGAAGTGATTGATTTAGAGATCAATCAAACGCCGGACCCGGAACGACGGCGACGGGTGCAGTTATTGGCTTCACATACTCATCGTTCAATCGTCGGACAATCAGAGATTGAGCGGGCTCAACAGTTCGAAGCCTGGGGAATCTCAGCGTTTGATGCTCTGCATCTTGCCTGTGCCGAAAGCGGTGGAGCAGACGTTTTCCTGACCACAGACGACAAGTTGTTGCGCAAGTCAGCCGCCTATGCCAAGCAATTGCGTGTTCGAGTAGAGAATCCTCTGACGTGGCTGAGGGAGGTAAGCTAGTATGAATCCAGCCGTGATGACATTAGAGCAAATCCGCTTGACAGGATTAAAGGCACTGTCTCGAGATTTGGGACCAGTAGGTTTGGTACGGTTCTTACAACAATTTGAAACGGGGCATGGAGATTATACAGCAGAACGGCATCGTTGGCTTGGCGAACGAACCGTTCAGGATCTAGCCCAGGAAATCAAGCGCCAACACGAAACTGCTGGCGACCTTGTTTGACACGCCAAGTCAGCCCCCCGGTCCTTCCAGATAGTGTCCAAGACGCCGCGCCGTGCGGGAGCAATTGGAGGAGCACCCGCTGGTAGCCTCTTACCGTCCGGGCGACCACCACGAGGGCGGCGATGGGGTGACGGTGGCCGAGTTGGTCAGCCGATGAGTTTGTCTTCCAGACTCATGCTTTTACCTCCGTGAATGGGCGGTCTACGTTACGCTTGCCCGTCATCTCCTCAAGGGTGATCTCGATGACCTCGGTCCCCTTCACCCTTTTCGGGGTCGGCGGCTCCACGGCTTGCCCGCCCGCGTATTTCTCGGCCAAAGCAGTGAGGATGGCGACCTTCTCGTCCACGTCCAAGAGGGAGCGAGCGCGGCCAAAGACCAGGACGCTGCGGTAGCGTGTACCAAAGTCGCAAGCTCGCTGGCCCTGGACAATCTTGATCAACTCGTGTACCTCGAAGCACACGCGCGGGTTGGCCCTGATGTTGTCAATCTTGCGACCCTCGAAGGCACAGTGAAAGTAGATTTTGCCTTGATAGAAGACAAAGTTCAGGGGGGTGATATACGGGCTTTCATCAGGCCCCACAGTAGCCAGGCATCCCACCAGGGCCTCTTGCAGGAGGCTTTCCATTTCCTGGCGGTCGGTAATCCATTCTTTGGGCATAGTGCTGTCTCCATTCTCGCTATGATTCCTCGACCAGACCTGACAGGTTTAGTGCCAAAACCTGTCAGGTCTGGTCCCTCGAATCCACGTTGACCCAGCCAAGAAGACACCAAATGGTAGAGCCCCCAATAAAGAGGGCTCTTGCAGGATTCAAGCAACTGAAACTAAATTGACAAATTTCTTCACCGGATCACCTTCACCTGCCCGTTGACCACCGCAATCTGGAAATCCTCTCGGTCCAACCGGTGTTCCACTCCCAGTTCGTCCAGAACGGCTTGGGCTATCTGCTGGAGCCTGACCGGCCCGACCTCTGCCTGGAGGGAGAAACAACCCTCCCCTCCCGTAAAGAGGGTGTGTTCATCGAACTCGACCATAAAGGAGTGGTCGAGACACCGCTCTTCCACTATCGTCAATTTGGCCTCGTACTCGTTGAGTGAGGATGTCAAGACCTCCTCAGAACCATTCCGCTCGAAGTAGATGGTGAGCTCCTCTGGTTGAAGGGCATGGCCCAGAGATACCAGAAACCGGTGGACGTAAGCAGCGGGAATTTCAAAGCTCAGCCCCTCCCAATTGGACCCGACATAGATCTCGGGGTCCATAAACTCGGCTTCGCGAGAGAGCAGAGGTGCCTGATCATCTGGCATACGTACCAGGACAACCTGGTCGTCAACGGATTGTACGCGAAAAAGCTGTCCTACTTCCACTGATCCGCCTATCTCTTTGGGCAGAGGTATTCTTATCTTATCCATTGCCTACCAACCTTCCATGGGAACTCAGCTTACATTTCCGATTATATCATAGCTGTCAGGCAGTGTCAATCTACTTTAACGAAAATAGGGCACGATGAAGCCAAACAGGCAGATGGCATCCAGAGCGAAGAGACCCAGGTATGGAAGGGCAAAAGCGAAATCGTCGTAACGCTCAGGCAAGAGGGTCTTGAGACCGAAAGCCAGGGCCGTGCCGCCGAGCAGGGCCATGCTCCATTTGTTAAAGTCACTGGCCAGCAAGCCCTTGGCCGCCAAGAGGAGTAACCCCGCCAGAGCCAAGATGGCCACGATCTTGGCTCTCTCTCTGGATAGAATCTCCCGCGAGCCCAGGGCGAAGAAAAGGCCCAGCGGCACCAGGGCGGGGAAGAGATAGCGGCCCTGGTGCTGGACGAACTTACAGTTGTACCACAGGTAGCTAAACAGCGTCAGGAAAGCGGACAGAGCCAGCAGACCTAGCGCTGCCTTCTGGTATGCCGAGAGGACGCTTCTCTGTCGGACCACTCTGGCCAGGTAGAAAAGGAAGCCCGACCCGACTATGGCACAGAGCAAAGCCAGAAGCAGGTAGATGCGCTCGTCCACCAGGACGCCCATCCAGCCGAACTGGGCCCAGAAGCTGCGGAAGGTGGTCAACAGTAAATCCCTGGCCAGTCTGGCCACGCCGTACTGGGCCAGCCCGTCGGCAGTGCGGAGCTGACCGACGACGATGGCATCGTGACGGGTCCACCCCAGGATGTCCAGCCCGCCATAGACGGAGGCGTTGTGAACGAACCAGGGCAAGGTCAAGAGGAGTGCCGGGAGGAAGATGGCGAGTAGCTGATAGCTGATGGCCGATAGCCGATAGCGGATAGCTGATGGCTGATGGCTGATAGCTGATGGCCGATAGCTGATGGCGAGGACTACTGCCACCAGGACCAATGGAATGGAGACCAAGGTCGCCGTCTTGGCTAACATCCCCAACCCTACCAGCACACCCAGCCCAATCAAGCGCCAGGGTATCCTCCCTTCAGCCCCCTCAGCTCCCTCCTTTCCCTTCTCTCCCTCTTTTTTGATGTATCTGACCAGCATCCACAGTATCCCCGCCAGCATCAACTCTGCCAACCCATCGTTGTTGACCGCAGCCAGCATGGCCAGGTGCATGGGCACACCGGCCACAAATGCGGCCGTGCCCAGAGCCAGAACCTCGTTGGTAGGGAAGACTTCCCTGGCGACGAGGTAAGCTATGTAGACTATGCCCCCGCCCATGAGGAGGGACAGGAAACGCAAGGCGATCACCTGCTGCACCGGGGGCCAGAACCGGGTCAGCCGGTAGAAGGGGACAGCTAAAGAGTAATAGAGCGGCGGCTGGTGGGATTCGTAGCGGATGGGGTCAATGGACATCTCAGGGGGAAAGCGCTTGGCTTTGATCTCCTCCAGATACTCGTGGGGGTAATCGCCCATCTGAAGGACCGGATAGCGCAGGTTCTCAGCCACGAACCGGACATAGTTGTAATGGGCCGGCTCGTCGGGTATTTGCCAAGGGGGGGTAAAGAGAGCGTAGAGGGTGCCGATGACAAGATAGATGACGATGATGAGAAACAGGACCGAGTGAGGGTAACGGGTAGACAGTTCAGGCATAAGCCACCTCCAACGGCTATTTTACATCAGCCCTTGGAAAAAGTAAACTCCTGTGGCACACAAAAGCGCCGGAGGATTGTCTCCCCCGGCGCTCTGTCGTTCTGCCAGTAACTTGATACTGGAATTTTCTTCTGGAGTAGCGAAACTTGTTTCGCGTTCGGCTGGCGCAGAACAAGTTCTGCTACTCCGCCAACGACAAGTTCCTATGTTGCCTCAGCCTCGGATGGCGTGGGCAACTCCATGACAATGGGCTCCTCCTCACATTGGAAGACGATGCCCTCTTCGCCGATGTCTACCACCACCGTGTCGCCCTCTTTGAACTCACCGTGCAGCAGGCGTATGGATAGAGGGCTCTCCACCCGGCGTTGTAAGGTGCGCCGCAGAGGCCGGGCCCCAAACTGGGGGTCATAGCCCTCCTTGGCCAGCCAATCGCGGGCTGCCTCGGTCAGCTCGATGGTAATGCCCTTGTCAGCCAACCGCTGGCTGATCTCCTTCATCTGCAAGTCAACGATTTGCCTGACATCTTCCTCGGTCAGGATGTGGAAGATGATGACCTCGTCAATGCGGTTGAGGAACTCTGGCCGGAAGGTTTTCTTGAGGCCCTTCTCGATCTCTCGTTTGGCCTCTCGCTCATCCTCTGCTGATACCTCCTCTGACTTTAGGAAACCCAGAGTGCCTCCGTACCTGGCGAACTTTGTGCCTATATTGGAGGTCATGATGATCACCGTATTGCGAAAGTCCACGGTGTGGCCCTGGCCGTCGGTCAGGCGCCCGTCCTCCAAGATCTGCAAGAGGGCGTTCCAAACTTCTGGATGGGCCTTCTCAATCTCGTCGAAGAGGATGGCCTGATAGGGCCGTCGGCGCACGGCTTCGGTCAACTGACCGCCTTCCTCGTAACCTACGTAGCCCGGTGGGGCACCGGTCAGGCGGGAGGCCGTGTGTCGCTCTTGGTACTCACTCATGTCCACCCGCAAGAGGGCTTCCTCGTCGTCAAAGAGGAACCAGGCCAGGGTCTTGGCCAGTTCCGTCTTGCCCACCCCCGATGGCCCCAGGAAAATGAAAGAGCCGATGGGTCTCTTGGGATCCTTAAGGCCCGAGCGGGCGCGGCGGATAGCATCGGCCACGGCCGCCACTGCTTCACCCTGGCCGATGATGCGCTCGTGTAGCCGTTCCTCCATGTGCAGCAGCTTCCGGGCCTCGGTCTCCAGCAGATTGGTGACAGGGATGCCCGTCCACTTGGACACCACCTCGGTGATGTCCTCCTCGTCAACTATCTCATCCAGATTCTTCTCCTGTCGCCAGGTGTCTCGCTTGGCATTAAATTCTGTCTCGAGTGCCAGGCGTTCCGTCTTGAAGGTGGCTGCTCGCTCGTAGTCCCTGGCAGCCCAGGCGGCCTCTTCCTCGCTGGTTAGTCGCTTCAGTTCGGCCCTCATTGCTTTGAGTTCGGGGGGCATGCTGTAGATGGCGATGCGCAGCTTGGCAGCGGCCTCATCAATGAGGTCAACGGCCTTGTCTGGCAGATGCCGGTCGGACACGTAGCGATGAGAGAGACGGGCCGCGGCGACCAGAGCCGCATCCTCGAACTGGATATTGTGATGGGCCTCGTAACGGTCGCGTAGGCCGCGCAGCATCTCAATGGTCTCTTCGACGGTGGGCTCTTCCACGTAGATGGGAGCGAAACGTCTCTCCAGGGCACTGTCCTTTTCGACGTATTTACGATACTCGTCCAGGGTGGTCGCGCCAATGCAGCGCAGCTCGCCACGGGCCAGGGCTGGCTTCATCATGTTGGAAGCGTCAATGGCCCCCGAGGCCGCCCCGGCACCGACCACGGTGTGAATCTCGTCAATGAAGAGGATGATCTCTCCCTCGGCCCGTTGGATTTCCTCAATGGTCGCTTTCAGCCGTTCCTCGAACTCGCCGCGAAAGCGGGTGCCAGCCACCATGGCCCCCAGATCCAGGGATACGATGCGCTTGCCCATCAGGATTTCGGGCACATCGTCGGTGACTATATTCTGAGCCAGGCCCTCCACGATGGCTGTCTTGCCCACCCCGGCCTCGCCGATGAGAACGGGGTTGTTTTTTGTGCGCCGGCTGAGGACTTGCATCACCCGCAGGATTTCGCCGTCGCGGCCGATGACCGGGTCCAACTTTCCTTCCCTGGCCAGTTGGCTCAGGTCACGGCTGTACTTATCCAGGGTGCGGTAGCGGCTCTCGGCGTGGGGATCGGTCACCCGCTGCCCACCACGGACTTTCTCTATGGCCTCGTGGATACGCTGCTTGGTCACCCCGGCCTCGCTGAGGATGCGCGCGGCAGGGGTGTTCTTCTCGCCAGCGATGGCCAGAAAGATGTGCTCTGTGGAGACGTAGGCGTCCTTTAGACGGTTGGCTTCCTCGTTGGCCAGGTCAATGACTCGTTTGAGACGGGGGGTGATGTAAACCTGACCCAGAGCGCCAGTGGGGAAGGGCGGCATTTTGGGGCTGGCTTTCAGCACCCCGTCCAGACGACTCTTTATGGTGTTGATATCAGCTCCCAGGTTCTCCAGAATCTGGGGGATGACGCCTTCTGGTTGCTCCAAAAGGGCCAGCAGAATGTGCTCTGTATCCACCTGGTTGTGGCCGTAACGTTGTAATATCTCATAGGCGCGCATGGCTGCGTCCTGTGCGCGCTCTGTAAAGCGGTCAAATCGTATCATTTCAAATCACCTCGATTCTTTTCTTTTGTCAATTTCACTTCTTTTCTTCCATCACTGGCAGGCGGCGGAACTGGCCCTCCAGCATGAGGTCAAAAGCCTTGCGGATAGGATCGTCTCTGTGTACAGTGACCGGATTTCCAGTCATCACCTGACTAAGGGATATCATTCCGGTGTTTCCCCTCTCTCCTGAAACTTGAAGGATACCATAAAGACTCCATCTTCCAGGGTGGTTTCCACGGTGTAGCCAGTCTTGTGGGCCATGCGAAGCGGGGCTCTGTTGTCAGCCACCACCTGGGCCTTGAAGCCAGTGATTTTCCGGCTCTTAGCGATCTGGATCAGGTACCTGAGCAGCCAGGATCCGATCCCCTTCCCCTGCCAGTCATCCTGAACGAGCAAGGCCGCTTCGGCCATGTTCGACTCTGGCTCCAATAATGCATACCTGCCCACCGCGATGATCTTCTCCCTCCCTTCCTCTTCCACCAGCCCCACGATGGCCATGTCCTTCTGGTAGTCAATGGTAGTGAAGTGTTGAACTTTTTTGTGAGGCATGACTTGGGTGCGGTGAAAGAAGCGATAGTAGATGCTATCTTCAGAAAGGGAGTAGAAAAGCTCTTGCATCATCGCTTCATCGGTAGGCTTGATGGGCCGGAAGAAAACCTCCACGCCGTCGAAAGTGGCACAAGTCTCCAGTTCGGCAGGGTAGACCCCCAGGGGCGGCAGTTGATCTACAAAGATGTAGTGTCTTAGCTTGGCCTGCTCCAGCAGTTCTTCCCGGAACTTGGGATGGGCTATGTGGATCAAAGCCAGAGCCCGTTCGCGGATGTTCTTCCCGTGCAGATCAGCGATGCCGTACTCTGTGACCACGTAATGCACGTCTCCTCGCGTGATCACCACCCCCGCCCCTTCGGACAGACGGGAGACGATGCGCGACACAGTCCCGTCTCTGGTCGTGGAAGGGAGGACGATGATGGGCTTGCCACCTCTGGATCGGGCAGCGCCACGGATGAAATCCACCTGTCCTCCTATTCCGCTGTAAAAGAGGTAGCCCAGCGAGTCGGAGCACACCTGACCAGTCAGATCAACTTCAAGGGCCGCGTTGATGGCTACCATCTTGTCGTTCTGGCTGATGACAAAAGGGTCGTTGACATAGTCGGAAGGGTGAAACTCAAAGAAAGGATTTCGGCCAACAAAGTCATAGAGACGACTAGTGCCCACACAAAAGCTGATAACAGCTTTGCCCCTATGGAGAGTCTTCCTGGCGTTGGTGACCACCCCGGTCTTTATCAGATCGAGGATGGCATCGGTGAGCATCTCGGTGTGGATCCCCAGGTCCTTTTTGTCTTTCAAGCCAGGGAGGATGGAAGCCGGCACAGCGCCTATGCCCAGTTGTAACGTCGAGCCATCCTCTATCAGACTGGCTACGTTCTCCCCTATCTTTTGGGTCACTTCGTCCGGTTCGGGATAGCGGAATTCGGGAAGGAATACGTCGTTCTCTACGAGAGCGTCTATATGATCCACGTGAATGAAGCTATCGCCCCAAGTCCAGGGCATCTGGGGGTTAACCCCGGCAATGACATAATCTGCGCTTTCGGCCGCGGACTTTACGACGTCTACCGAAACCCCGTAGCTACAGAAGCCATGGTCATCAGGCGGAGTTATTTGAATGAGGGCCACGTCAATGTGAAAGCGTCCGCTTTTGAACAGGCCGGGGATCTCGGACAGGTAGATGGGGGTGTAATCTGCCCGTCCCTCGGCCACGGCCTCCCTTACGTTGTCCCCAACAAAGAAAGCGTTGTGCCGAAACCGGTGCTTGAACTTTGGCTCAGCGTAAGGGGCCGGGATCAAGGTGAGAAGGTGGACAACCTTCAAGTCGGCGAAATCAGCCGACCATTTGGCCATCTCTTCTACCAGGACCTGCGGCCCAGAGGCCCCAGAGCCGACGAAGACGGTATGGCCCCGCTTAATGGCCCTCAGGGCATCGCGGGCTGTCATCACTTTTTCGGCGTAACGTTCCTGCCAGGGTGTTGAGTACATATCAATTCTCTGGTCAGAAGATAATGAGTCACTCGCTCACTTCAATTATACCCCACTTCTTATCCCCTGACAAGCCCACCCAGACCTTTGATTATATTCCCGCCCCACCCCCCTTTTCTCCACTCATAACGAACGCTTACCCCCTGTTTCCTTGCCCCTTTGTCCCCTCCGTGATACGCTCACACCCAGGCGACCGTCACATGTTTGGGACAAGCTCCTGAAAAGCTGAGGCAGGCCACTGGA
>SOHZ01000374.1 GCA_004377365.1 Anaerolineales bacterium
GAGCCCTTCGACAGGCTCAGGATAAACTCCGCGACGAAGAATCTCGTTTTAGGCAGGCCCAGGAGCCTGTTTTGCACAGAACGAGACCCTTCGCTTCGCTCAGGGTGACATAAGTTATCGAGCGATTTGGTTCAAAGTGTCCTTGACCACTACAGTACTATGGAGAGAGCAGGGAGCATCCATGCGCAATCGTTTCGCCGCTAGAATCCGGGCTCGCTGGCCAGACTTGGGTATGGCCGTCGTACTGTTGGCCCTGGCCGTGATCTTTTTCTGGAAGATCGCTCTGACCAACCTCATCCTGGCGGGCGTGGATATCTTCACCTACTTTACCCCTTTCAAAGCCTACGCCTCCGAAGCCCTGCGGGCAGGACGCCTCCCCCTCTGGAACCCCTACCTCTTCATGGGGGTGCCCTTTCTGGCCAACATCCAGACGGCCGTGCTCTATCCCCTCAATCTGCCCTTGATCTGGCTCTCCACCCCCAAAACGGTGTCCTACTCCATCGTCATCCACATCTTCCTGGGCGGCCTTTTCGCCTACCTCTATGCCCGTCTCTCGCTCGGCCTGAGCCCTTTCGGGGCCCTTGTGACGGCCATCGTTTTCGCTTTCAGCGGTTTCCTGGGCGCTCAGGTGGAGCACCTCACCCACCTGAACGTCTACGTTTGGCTGCCGCTGCTGTTTCTGCTGTTTGACCTCGCCTGTCCTCGCTCCCCCTCCCTGGTAGAGAGGGGGTTGGGGGGAGGGTCGAACCGGTCCTTCCCTGCTCTGGCAGGGCTCGCCCTGGCCATCGCTTTGCAATTCGCTGCTGGCCACCTTCAGGCCTCGTACATCAACCTCTTTGCCCTGGGGTTGTACGCTTTGCTGACACCCTTGCGAAGGTTGCGAATAGCCTTGACAACAGGACGATTCCCGGTGAGCGAGGACGCTTTTGGCCTGGAAGCTGCTGCTAAACCTTCGCAAGGGTTCCTCTCACCTGATCTGAAAAGTCTGGGGCGCAGCTTGCTGGTCTATGTAGTGTCCGTAAGCGTTGGTGTGGCCCTGGCCGCAGTTCAACTGTTGCCCAGCTATGAGCTCTCGCGCCTCTCCACCCGCAGCGGGGGGCTGCCCTATCGGGAAGCGGTCTCTTTCTCCCTCAGACCCCACCTGATCCTGTACTCGCTGCTGCCCACTTTCGGGGAGGACTTGAGCCAGGTCTTTGGCGGGGAGTCCTTCAGTGAGTACGTGGGCTACGTGGGGATGTTGGCCTTGTTCCTGGCTCTGGTCGGTGTCCTGGGCCAGTGGCGACGTGGCCGCACTCTTTTCTTTGTCTTTCTGGGCGCTATGGGGCTCTTCCTGGCGCTGGGTATCGCCAACCCTGCCTATTTCATCTTCTACAAGCTGGTGCCTGGTTTCTCTCTCTTCCGTGCCCCAGCGCGCTGGCTGTATTTGTATACCACTGCCGTGGCCGTGCTGGCTGGCCTGGGAGCCGATTTTTTGGTCTGCTCCCTCCCTGAAAAAGCACGGTTTGTGGGGTACAGACGCTGGCTGATGCGCCGCATCCTGATCATTCTCTGCATATCGGCTGCCTTTGTCGTCTTTGTATCACCCATCCTGGACTTTCCTCGGTTGCCCACTTTGATGATTTGGGTTCTTCTGGCCTGCGTGGGGTTGGGGCTTGTCCTGATCGGGCTGTCGCCCTGGAGCGGACGGCTGGCTTTCCGCCTGATGGTGGTCCTGCTGATCGTCGGCGAGCTCTTTGCTGCCAGCCGGGGCCTGGCTTACAATCACCCGACGGCAGCAGAGGCTTTCTCCTTTCTACGCACTGCTCCGGCCTACCTGCTTACCGACCAGAGCCTGTATCGCTTCATCAGTATGTCGGGTATCGTCTACGACCCCGGTGATTTGAAAGAGATCCAGCAGATTTTCGAGGGCCAGTTGCCGCCCAAAGCCATCTACGATTACGTGGTGGCGGCCAAGCGCAAGGAGATTCTGGCCCCCAACCTGCCTCTACTCTACAAAATCGCCAGTGTGGACGGCTACGACGGCGGCCTGCTGCCTCTGAAACGCTACATTACCTTGCTGCGCCTTTTCTTGCCGGAAGAGGATATCCTGCCCGATGGCCGTCTCCGCGAACAGCTCAGGCAGGTGCCCGAAGGACGCCTGCTCTCTCTGCTTAACGTCAAATACGTCATCACCGACAAGGTGTTCGACGTCTGGATTGACGGCGTCTACTATGACCTGGAGCACACGGCTACCCTGGATAGGGGGACAACCCCAGAAGGTGCGGTCCAGAACCTGCCCCAGTTCGCTGCTACCTCTTTGGGCCTGGTCTCGTATCTGGAGGGCGCTGAGGGGTTGGCCGACGGGGCCCCCGTGGTCGAGGTCGTCGTGAGCGATACCGAAGGCCGCACCCAGCGCCACATCCTGCGGGCCGGCCTTGATACGGCTGAAGGCGATTACGACGCCGTGGCTGCCACTCGACCGATCCAGCACGCCAAAGCCAGGATCGGCCACCACTGGCGTGACCATCCGAGCGGCAACGATTACATCACACTGGTTGACCTGGGAGAGGCCACAACGTTGAAGGAGATCAACCTGCGCTACCTGGCCGAGGCGGGCCGATTTCACCTGCGAGGCCTGAGCCTGATTGACGAGCGCACGGGGACCAGTGATTCCGTCGTCGTCTCGACCACGGGCCATTTCAGGCTGGTGCACAGCGGCGACGTGAAAATCTACCAGAACCTGGACGTTTTGCCCAGGGCTTTCGTCGTCCATCGGGCACGGGTGATAGAGGACGATGAGGCGGCGGTGGCAGCCATGCGGGACGAGAGCTTTAGGCCAAACGAGGAGGCCATTTTGGCTGAGGCCCCGCCAGGGTGGGGGGCTTTGGTGTCCCCTCAAGCAACTCTCAACCCTGACCAGGTGACGATTGTCTCATACGAGCCGGAGCGGGTCATCATCGAGGCCGATTTGACCAGCGAGGGCTACCTGATTCTGACGGATACCTATTATCCCGGCTGGCGAGCTTACGTTGATGGAGAGGAGTCATCCATCATCAGGACCAACCTTTTATTTCGGGCCATCAGCTTGTCGGCGGGGCAGCACCGGGTCGAGTTCTGCTATGAGCCAGCTTCTTTAAGAATCGGTGCGGCTGTCAGTTCGGCCTCGTTGCTGGTCATCGTGGTCGGACTTTGGTGGTGGCTGGGCCGGCGGCGTTGACAGGAATTCGTGTTGCTGGACGAATAGCCCTACGTGGTGTATAATAGAGGTGGTGGCAACCATCTCTCGATTTGAGTTATAGGAAGGAGGGTATCTATGAACGTCTTCAACCGTCTGGTGGTGATCGTGCTCCTGGTAGTGAGTATGATCGTCTTGCCTGTGGCGCTGGTTATGGTGCTTACCCGCCCCGACATGGTGATCGTCATAGGGCAGCAGAGCCTTATGCGGCTGACGGCCATTGGCGAACAGTTTCAGCTCCGCTTCATTCTAGCGGGGGCTTTGTCAGCGGTATTGACCTTTGTCGTCTGCGGCCTGCTGCTTTGGCTTGAGTTACGGCGCCCTTATGGCAAAGCGGTCAGGGTTCAGAAAGTCAGTGGCGGTGAGGCCAAAGTGACCACTGATTCCATCGCCCGCCGTCTGGCGTACAACATTGACCAGTTGACCGATGTCATCTCCGTCAAGCCCAAGGTTTTGGGCAAGGGGAAAGGGGTGCACGTTCGGCTCAACGTGGAAACGGGCCCCGAGATAGATGTACCCGCGAAAACAGAGGAGATCAGCAAGGTAGCCAGGGAGGTCATTGAGGAGAGGATGGGACTCAAGCTGGCGGGCAAGCTTGAGATCAGTATCAAACATACGCCCTATCCCAAAAATTGGTCAGTGGTGAAGAAAGCACCTGCCCCGGACAGTGGGCACGAGGAGCTCATCCCTCGCGAATAATTGGCCATGGAAATAAAAATGGCCCAGGCGTCTATCCCTGTTGCGCCACAAGCGGTACAGGCGGTCACGGGCCATGGGTCAGAGGATTGTCTCCTGAGCGGAAGGCTTTCCCTACAACCGTTTCTCTCCGGCAATCACTATCTCGCTCTCAAAGACCTCCACCTGTGTGATCTTGAGTTTGACCTGAGCTTCTTCGAGGGCTTTGTCAATCGTCTGCGAGAGAGAATCCAGTAAGGTATTGGGAACGGGGACGGGGCCGAGGTAGACGCTTTCTATGTCTATCACCAGTTGATCATCCGTGACGCGCGGTGCAGCCACGATCATAACCCTCACTTGCACAGGGCCGATGTTGGTGAGCTTGCCCGAGACGTACATCTTGCCCTTGGTGAACCTGATCTGAGGATCGGTGATAGGGGGTTCAGTGGTCTCTTCCAGTTTGAGGGCCAGGTAGGAAGTGACCTCTTCATCGGTGAAGCGCAGGATGAATTGATCGTTGGGATTCAGTGTGAGGGCTTCCACCAGCTTGGCTTCAACGCGCTGGGCAGCTTCGGGGGAGATCTCCACCGGGCCGCCTGGCAGAGTGGCAGAATCAGCCGCTGTACAGGCGATGATAGTGAGAGCAACGAGCAGGCTCAAGCTGAATGTCAACCGATGTCTGTTTTCGTTCACCGCTTTCGGCCTCCCTGAAGATTGGAGATGGGACTGCCTCTTCGCACAAAGTTGCGAAGGCTTCGCTATTATATCACAACACGTGCTGATATGCCAGTTTGTGGCAAGATGGCATCTGCCCTACAACTGGCGATTCTGCCAGGGGATTCGAGCCAATTCGGTGGCAGGAGGTATCAGTGCCAGGCGTGGGAGCTCGCCCCGTTGTTTTTCAGGTTATTGAGGCCCCCACTGTGAACCAGTAAGGAACCGATTGTGGATCAACATCAGGTTGAGTCTCTGCTTGAGAGTTTGCTCTTTGTGGCCGATGAACCGGTGGCTGTCAGTCAACTGGCCAAGGTCCTGGAAGTCGGGGTGAAATCCATAGAGGAAGCGCTGGAGAGGCTAAGGACTGGATACAGCCACCGGGGCTTGCGCATCCAGCGCAAAGGCGGGCGGGTGCAGATGGTGACCGCCCCGGAGGCTGCTCCCTACATCGAGCGTTTTCTGGGCCTACAACTCTCGGGTAAACTTTCCACGGCGGCTCTGGAGACGCTGGCCATCATTGCCTATCAACAACCCATCACCCGGGCCCAAATCGAAGCTGTGCGGGGTGTTAACTGCGATGGCGTGCTACGCACCCTCAGCAGAAAGGGCTCGATAGAGGAAATCGGTCGCCTGGAACAGGCCGGGCGGCCGATCCTCTATGGCACTACGTTCGAGTTTCTCCAATACTTCGGCCTGCAGGATTTGGCGGAGCTACCGCCCCTTGAGGGCAAGGGAGACGGAGAGGAGAACAAGACCGTCTAAAGGTCAGCATCATAAGACTGCGTCAGGTGTGGATCAAGGCGGTACGGGAGCGTTCAGAGTGATGGTTGTACCTTTCCCCAGGGCCGACTCTATGGACAGCCGCCCCCCGATCATTTCGGCTCGCTCTTGCATATTGAGCAGGCCCAGTTTCCCCCGCCTGTCGTACGACTTCTCCATTTTGGCCAGATCAAAGCCTTCCCCATCATCCTTGACGACCATCTGGAATTCGTCACCACGCCGGATAGCGGTCAGCCAGACGTTCTTTTCATTGGCGTGCCTCTTGACGTTGCTGATAGCTTCCTGAATGATAGAAAAACAAATTTCCTCGAGCCTGGTGGGCAAGCGTTTCTTCAGTCCTTCTATATTAAGGTGAATGTTCATGTCCTCTGCCTCGCGCAGGCGCTCCACGTATGAATGAAGGGCAGGTTCCAGGCCCCGGGTTTTGAGGATGACAGGGCGCAGTTCAAAGATCACGTTGCGAACCTGGTGCAGGGTCTTGGTCGCCATGGTCCTGATATCCGCCAAGCCCGCGGCTGCGGACTCTGAAAGCGAACCTGGCAGAGTTGCAATGAGTTCGATGGACATGATCATTGCGGACAGCGTCTGAGCGGGGCCATCGTGGAAATCGCGGGCCAGTTCTTTGCGCACATCCTCTTCCAAAGCGATGATTCTGTCCTTTTCGTCGAGTATCTCTTGATATAGACGCGCATTCACGACGGCGATAGCTGCCTGGCCAGCCAAAGCGTACAGTATGTCGCGGTCGTTTTCATCAAAGCTCTCTCCCGATTTCTTGTTCAAAACCTCCAGCACGCCGATGCCCTGGCCCTTGGTTATCATAGGGACAGCAACTAGAGAGCTGGTGTGATAGCCGAGGCTCTCGTCAATGGCACTGTAGAAGCGATTGTTGCTCCGCACGTCGTGGACGATGCGTGGCTGGTGGTGGGTGAAGACCCAACCGGCGATGCCCTTGTCGGCCGGCATTCGCTGCCCCTCCAGGGCTTCTCCAGCCCCACCATCGGTCACGGCAAAGACCAACTCGTTGGTAGCGTCGTCCCACAGGAGCAGCGAGCCCGCCGAGGCCTTAAGTACCCTAACCGCCGAGTGCAGGATTTCCCTCAGAAGCTTGTTCAAATCCAACTCTGAAGTCAGGTTCCGGGCCACATCCTGGAGGACTGTCAGGGCCGCAATTCGCTCCTGAGCCAGTTGATATTCGTGTCTAATCTCCTCCAAGCTCATTTCTGTCTCGTCTGCCATAGACCTCGCACCTACCTTTTCGTCTGGTGAAGGGGACAGTCTCCTCTCTGCTTATTGTATCATTTTTGGCCACAATTGACAATTTCAATCGGGTCTGGCTAAAATGGCTTGGGGAGTGGAGCCTTCAGGCGGAAAAAGCCGGCTAAAGCCTCGATTCCAAGTTGTTTTAGCCACACCCATTTCAATCACACCTGCAAGTCCCTACTCTCTACTCACGTTGTACCAGCCCTCTCCGAGAAATCTCTCTCCCTCATCTGCCAGCCCACGCGGGGGATGGCCTTCAGCCGGTTGGCGTGGAAGAGTAGTTGGAGCGTTTTCTCCGCGTCCCAGGAAAGCATCTCCCTGAATTGATCGGATCAGGCGCAATGGGTTTCTCCCCTCAACACGGCCATGATCCCGCCCGCCACATCGGTGATGGCCTGGGCCTCGCGAAACGCACCGGCTCCCGGCCCCACGACCAACAGCGGCACGGGATGGGTGGTATGAATCCCGATGTTCATGTCCTCCAAATTGCCGTGGTCGCTGCTGACCACCAGGTTGACCGTCGGCCCCATCTCATTCAGCAGACCGGCCAGGAAGCGATCCAATGTCTCTAACAAGATCAGAGCCTCCTGAACGTTCTTGCGGTGGCCGATGAGGTCGGGCAGGAAGCACTCGTAAAGAACCAGGTCATGGTCGTCGGCCAGCCGGGCCAGGCGCTGCCCAGCCAGCTCCGGCTCGATGATGGGCATGGGGATTTTCAGGTACTCGTTCAGAAAGCGATGGGTGATGTCCCAGTAGACGGCCTGGCCGCGTTCCAGGTCAGCTATCAGGCGGAAAGGTAGCCCGGCAGCCAACACGGAAAGGGTGGTGGCCGAATGGCGGCGTTTGCCCTCTTTGACCAGTTGGAAGTACGTTGGGGTGTAAGCATTGGCAAAGGTGGCGCGATAGCCGCTCTCCGTGGCCCGCTTGAGGATGTTGTGCTCGTTGATGAGCTCGGTCAGAGGGCCGTTGGGGTAGGCGGTCAGGTGGTAGCCCAGGAGTTGGGCCGCATTCACTCCGGTGAAGAGGGCTGTCTGGCCGGTGGCGCTTTGAGGGCGTCCTTCCACCCCCAGGCAGGCGTCAATGCCTTTCAGCAGCAGACCCGGCTGCTCTACGGCGCGCCCATCAACCAGCGGTCCACCTAGCAGTTGGCTCAAGTTCGGCATGGGAGCCAGCCAGAATGGGTTGCTGTCCTCGGCTGGCCCCAGCCCCACGCCATCCAAAAAGACAAATATCACTTGGGGAGACATGGTTCTATTATAGCACCTTTTGGGGGCAGGGACAAGGGAGTAGCGCTCAGGGATCAGGAGGTTAAAGAGATATAGCGCAGAACTGTGGCCTGTAGCGCCTGGGCCGCAATAGCGCCACTATTGCGGCGATGGCCTGAACCTGGCCATCCGGCGGGCTGAACTCTGGTTCCTGACTTTGAACCTTAAAATTCTCATGCAGTTGTGGTTTCCCCTTGACAAATCTAACCTTTCTGTGATATAATTAAACTGACTGGTCAGTCTAGGCCGACTGGTCAGTCTACCAACTGCGCGCTCTTGCGCTATGATGAGAGGAGGATTTTGTCATGCTTCTGATTGTTCTGGTTATCTTATTGGTTGTGGGCGGCTTGTTGATCGGGTGGCTGGTCCCGCCGCTGTTCAAGAGCGAACCGCCCTACGGCCTGGCGGTAGACATCCTGGCCAGCGTTATCATCGCCTTGGTCTGGGGTGTGCCGTGGTACCTGTGGGGAATGGAGGCCATCGGCCTGGGGAACATGCCCAGGTGGCTTCTTCTGGTAGGCGTACTGGCCGACTCTTGGGGCTTTGCCTTGGTCGTGCTCTGGCTATTGCGCAGGATCAAGCGCTAGTGCTTTGTCAAGGTTATTGTGATGGCCTGTCATTCTGAGGAGTGAGCCGAAGCCCTGAGCAAAGCGAAGGGGAAGCGACGAAGAATCTCGTTTTTGGTAAACGAGCGTTCTGCTATGCAAAAAACGAGGTTCTTCGCCTCCGCTACGCTCCGACTCAGAATGACAACATGTCAACTTGGGGCTGACAAAGCACTAGTGCTGTTTCACATCACTAACCTTGACTTTCTGCGGTCACCTGCGAGCTCTC
>SOHZ01000322.1 GCA_004377365.1 Anaerolineales bacterium
CCTGTCAGTTCCAGGGAGCAGTGCGCCCACCTGGGTAGTTTTGTACCGAGAACTATACTAGGTTTGACAGCAAGTTTCAGGCCAAAGGTATCTTCGCCCGCAGGGAATCGCCCCATTGCCAAAGCTTTTCGCAACCTTCGCAAGGGTAGCTGGACGCTTATTCGCTATTCACCCTCAGCTTTGCTACCGAGAGCCCTTTTCAGGGCTTCGATCTCCCGTGACAGATTCCTCTGGCGATTGGCGACGCTGAAAACGTAGACGAAGGTAAGACCCCAAAAGACGGCATAGGCAGCGACAAGATAACTCATCTCAAAACCTCCAATAGATCAAATCGTGATGCTTGATGTGTGATCCGTGATTCGTGATTTGAGTCGTTCGACCTCGTGGCGCATCTTCTCCAGACGAACTCGTTGAATCAGCAGCACCACGTACAAAAGGGTAAACGTCCCAAGGCAGAACAGGAAAGCGGTCAGCATGCGGGGCGAATCGCTCAGGCCCCCGCTGCCAAAGACGATGGGATGAGCGATGCTCTGCCCCCACCAACGCACGGCTCCAAAAACGATGGGCACGTCAAGAAAGCCCACTATGCCCAGCACAGCCGCCAGACGAGCCCGCCGCGCTTCATCCTCCACGGTGTTGCGCAGCATCAGATAGGCGAAATAGATCAGCCACAGGATGGCCACCGTAGACAGCTTGGGATCGGACCACACCCACCACACCCCCCAGGTAGGCTTGGCCCATAAGGGGCCGGTGAAGACGACCATGGTAGTAAAAACCAATCCAATCTCCACCGACGACAGAGCCAGAATGTCCCACTTACGCCCTCCCTTCCAAAGGTAGGCGATGCCGGCCACAAAGGTCACGAAAAAGGCCAGAAAACCCACCCAGGCCGAGGGCACGTGAAAATAAAAGATGCGCTGTGCGACCTGAGCCGCCCCCACCAAATTGGCGGCTGGAGGCGCGTAGACAAGAGCCAGGTAAAGAGCGATCAACACAGCCAGGGCAGTGATGCCATTCAGCAGACTGCTTGCCGCAAAGTTACGTGTGTTCATAAACCTCTCCTCTCTAATCTCCTAACCACTTACTCTTCCACCACATAGTCGAAAGTCATGTAAGACACTGTCAGAAAGATAATATCAAAACCCACCAGCAGGTTGAGCCAGTTGCGCATCTCCGAAAGGGATTGGCCGTCGAGGAGGCCGCCGGTGATCTTGACGGCGGCGATCATCAACGGCACCACGATGGGAAAAAGCAGGATGGGCAACATGACCTCCCGGGCACGGGTGTGGACAGCTATGGCCGAGAACAAGGTGCCCACCCCGGCAAAACCCAGGGTCCCCAGGACGATGACCAGGATCAAAGCCGGGCTGAAAAGGGGCGGGTTGAACAAGACCCAAAAGATGGGCAAAACGATGGCCTCGACCACCGACATGAAAATCAGGTTGCCCAGCATCTTGCCAAAGTAGATGGCACTACGGTCCACCGGGGCCAGCAGGAGACCCTCCAGGCAGCCTTTGTCCTTTTCGAGGATAAAGGAGCGGTTCAGCCCCAACATGCCGGCGAAGGTAAAGGCCACCCACAACACTCCCGGCGCTATCTGCTTGACGTTGGCGGCACGCAGCTCGAAGGCAAAGTTAAAGATGACGATGACCAGCAGGGCAAAGACGAACATCGAACTGAGCATCTCCTTGGTGCGCAGCTCGGCGATGATGTCTTTGTGAACGATAGCCAGGACTTTGCGCAAGAACCCAATGCTCACATCATCCCCCCGCCACAGAGCGATAATAGATCTCTCGGAAGCCTTCTACATCCAACGTACTTTTGTCAGCCTCGTAGGCGATCCGCCCCCCGGCCAGGATGGCCACCCGATCCCCCATCGAAAGCCCCCGCTCCAGGTTGTGGGTGGTCATCAGCACCGTGCGACCTTTCGTACCGACGGTCGCCAGCAGTTCGTGCAACATCTCAGCGGCGTGCTGATCCAAGCCCGTGTCCGGCTCATCCAGGAGCAGGACCGAAGGCTGGTGTAGGATAGCCCGGGCGATGGCCAGGCGCTGCTGCATCCCCCGTGAGAAGGTGCGCACCGGGTCGTGACGCCGGCCCTCCAGACCCACCTGCCTTAACATGGCCCCAATGCGGTCTTCCAAATCAGGCACGTCGTACATTCGGCCGTAGAAGCGCAGGTTTTCGTCGGATGTCAGCTCGCCGTAGAGCAAGGTCTGATGGGAGACCAATCCCACGCGTCTCCTTATGTCAACAGACCCGTCGGCCAGGTCAAAGCCGTCCATCAACACCGTGCCGCCTGTAGCCCGGCTCAGAGTGGCCAGGATGCGGATGAGAGTGGTCTTGCCGGCTCCATTAGGGCCCACCAGGGTCAGGAACTGACCGTCGGCCACCTCCAGGTCTACGCCCTTGAGAACGGCCTTGTGCCCAAAAGACTTGACCAGCCCTCTGATCTCTATCATCGTCTCCCCTACCCCCTACCCCTTATCCCCTGCCTCTTTGGGCGGCCGTCTGAACAGAGGATAGCCCAGAGCAAAACCGACGATCAGAAGGACCAGCCCCAGGGCAGCCCAGCGCAGGAACGCCTGGTCGCCTGCCTGAGATGGTTGGGCCGACATGGCCTCCCTCCCTCCCACCGATTCACGGTCTGGCGAACCGGAGAAGTGTACAGTCAGGCGCTCGCCTTTGCTCAGATTCTGTCCGCTCAGGTCCAGGTAGCTTTGCCCCTGCATCCCACGAGTGCCTTGCGGGATCAACTGATCACTGGTTACATCAACCCCCACGTCGGCTACCAGGACGTTAAGGGCCTTCAGCGGATAAGAGATGTCCCTTACCAAGTCATAGCCAGAGGGGTCATAGGGAAGGGAATAGCTAAACATCAGTCGTCCTGAACTCTGGCCTGGCGGCAGAAACCAGGTATCTACAAAGCCCCCGTCGGTCTCGAAGAAACGCTGGCCCAGTTCCTCACCCTCAACAACAAGCCCTCTTGCTCCAGTGGGAAGGGACAAGCGCAGCGTTCCCCGTTGTCCTTCAGCCACCTCCTCCGCACCGACGTAGATCCTATCGCTGTCATTGCTGAAGAAGTACAGTTCGCTCACTAACAGATCCCCTTCCTGAAAGTCTACAAAGATATGGGCCTGCTCGATACTGATCGCTTCATCACTCTCAATAGGCTCGTAGACTTTTATGGGGACGGACAGAGTCGTCTCCTCTTCAGAGAAGGTGAGCAGATCGCTGCCGTATTCTACTCCCTGGTAGTCAAAGCCAAGTGTGTAGACGTGTTCGGCTTCAGTGCTCAGGTCCTCAAAGCGAAACTGGCCCTCAGCATCGGTGGTGGCTGTCTGGGACGGTTGCTCTTTCGTGCCGGCAAAAACGTGTAGCGTGACTGTCAGGCCTTCCAATGAGCCGCCGTCGGCGGTGACGTTCACCACCTGGCCCTCAATGACCCCCTGCTCCTGAGCGAATGTCTGGACCGGAGCCAAACAGACAGCAAGAACAAAAATAATTGTTGGAATACAGATTTTTTTCATTTGTTTATTCATTTTCATTTTGCCGGAATCCAATTCTCACTCGTTGGCTAGTTTTTGTCCGCACCTGGCACAGAAGCGGTCGCCAGGCTCGTATGGGCGGCCGCACTTGGGACACGTGGCTTTCTTAGCCGGCCTGGCCCGCTTGCGTTTCCGCCGTGCGGCGCGCCCCTTGTCCTCGATCTCCTCGCCCACTTCCTCCTCAGCCAGCCTGCCCAAGGCCTGATCTAGCTCTGCCTCTTCGCGGTCGGCGTAAACTACCTTTCGGCCTGACGGCCACATCGCCACAGCCGCCCCTACAAACAGCAGCACACCGCCGATCCACAGCCAGTTTATCAGAGGGTTGACCACCAACTGGAAGCTAGCCAGCCCATCCTGCTCCAGTCCCCCCAAAATGACGTAGAGGTCCTCTTTGAGGCTGCTGCGGATGGCCACCTCCGTCACCCAGGGGTTTTCGAGAAGCCAGTGGTTGTTCTTTTCGGCCACCAAGGTGGCGATCTTCCGACCCGCTTTGTGCACGCCCAGAGTAGTCGCAAACCTCACCTTACTCTGATAGGTCTCGGGGTCAGCGTTCAACACCTCTATCGCATAGTCTTCGTATTCCAGGGTGTAGTCACCGATGGTGGTCTCCTCACCTGGCGTTAGAGAAACCAACCACTCGTCTTTATAGACAGAGGAGCCGGTCACCCCGATGGCGATGAGGACGATGGCCAGATGGACGATGTAGCCGCCGTAGCGTCGCCGACCCTTGGCGACCAAACGTCCCAGGGCAACCAGGTAGCCCTCGCCCCTTGTACGGCGGCGGGCCATCAGGCCACGATAGAATTCAGAGACGATGGTGGCGGTGACGAAAGCACATACGGCAAAGGATAATAAAGCGAAAGGCTCTCTGATTCCCAATGTGAAGAGAATAACAGCCACCATGAGGGCCAAGACGGTCTGATAGACGAGGCCGGGCAGGAGCTTATCGGTCGTGGCTCGCCGCCAGGCCAGGATGGGGCAGATTCCGATAAGCAAAACCAGGGCCATAGCCAGAGGGCCAGAGGTCCGATTGTAAAAAGAAGCATCAAGGGCGACCCGTTCGCCTCTGGCGATCAGGGTCAGGGTGGGAAAGACTGTGCCCAAAAAGACGGCCAGGGCCATCCCGCAGAAAAGAAGGTTGTTAAAGAGAAAGCCGGACTCACGGGAGAGCAAGGCCTCCAGTTCGTTGTCCCCGGCCAACTGCTGCCGCCGATAGTAAAGGAGGGCCAGGGGACCGAACAGGGTGACGGCCATAAAGATCAAAAGGTAATAGGTAATAGGCCGCGCGCTGCTGGCATAGCCGTGCAAATCGGAGAGGATGACCCCTCCCCTGGTCACAAAGGTGGCAAAGATGCACAGCCAAAAGGCAAAGATGGCAAGCATCATATTCCAGACCTTGAACATGCGCCGCCGTTCCTGCATCACGGCCGAGTGCAGGAAGGCCGTGCCCACCAGCCAGGGGATCAGCGAGGCATTTTCCACCGGGTCCCAGGCCCAGTAACCGCCCCAGCCCAACTCCACGTAAGCCCACCAGGCCCCCAGGAGGATGCCGATGCCCAGGGCCAGCCAGGCAAAGAGACTCCAGCGCCGGATACCCCGCAGCCAGCCATCGTCCAGTTGGCCGCTCAGCAGGGCAGCTATGGCGAAGGCGAAAGGCACCGTGTAGCCCGCGTAACCCAGGAACAGGGTGGGCGGGTGGAAGATCATACCCGGATTTTCCAGCAAGGGCAGCAGCCCTGCCCCCTCTGCCGGTTTCATGGGCAACGTAGCGAAGGGGTTGCTGACGGTGATCAGCACCAGGGCGAAGAACGCCTCGCTGAAGGCCAACACCGCCAGGGCACAGGAATGTAGACGTCTATCCCAGGCCTTCCCTTGCTGGACCACGAGAGCGGCCATAACGGCCAGAAACCATAGCCACAGGAGAAAAGACCCTTCCTGGCCAGCCCAGAAGGCCGAGATCCGGTAGACAGGTGCCAGGTGACTGCTCACATTGTCATACACGTACTGGACTCGAAAGTCCAGGGCCAGCAGAAGATAGAGCAGAATGGCCGCAGCGATAGTCACCAAGCCCGCCACAGCCAGGATGCCATTGCGGGCGCTCTGCACCAACTCAGGGCGTCCTCGTCGCTGCCCTACCCAAGCTGCTACCACAGCGTAAGCCGAAACGATAAAAGTCAACAGTATTGTTCCAAAACCTACCTCAGCCATAAACCCTCCATAATAACGCATTGGGGTAAAAGTCGCACTTGCCCGTGTCACCCTGAGCGGAGCGAAGGGTCTCGTTCTTCATATAGCAGGTCACTTGTTTGCCAGGAACGAGATTCTTCGTCGCTTCGCTCCTCAGAATGACATTAATGTGTCACTTTTGCCGTAATGCATAATAACATAGGGAGCAAGGTACAAGGCCCGCCTTGGCCCCTGCTCCCCGGACCTTTATCCCTTGTCTCTTTGTCCCTTTTATCCCCTATCAAGGTTGAGCCGTTGCCGTGGCTGCCTCTTCATACTTTGAGGGACACTTCAACACCAGGTTATGAGCCTCAAAGGTGCCCCCCTCGGTATATCTGCCCTCCACGACCGCCTGGGCCCCGTCCTGGAACATGTCGGGACGCAAACCCTTGTAGACCACCGGGAGACGGCTACCCCCGTCAGCGATCTCGAACTTGAGGAGCAAGTCCTGGGCGTTCCAGTCAATGCTCTCCCCCTGGATCATCCCGGTCACCCGTACATTCCGCTCGTAGATCGAAGAGCCTTTGCTTTGAAGCTCGGTCACCGTCAGATAGGGAGCGGTGGAACCCTGGATGCTGGTGAAAATGAGATAGCCAATCACCAGCACGACGATGAGTCCACCGACAACGAACTTGGTCTGCTTGTTGGCAGATTTTCCCCGCTGCTTGGTTCCGGCCACAGGAATTGAATCGGTCATTCTACTCCTTTCTCTCCTGTTACACTTAGGTGCCATGTTACCACAAAAAGCTTTTTCTGTCAATGACACCTTTGTGCAAAAGCATTGACTTTCCCACGATTTTGTGCTATATTAAACGCAAATCAGTCAAATAGTGACCTGACAGCTTCTGGAAACCTGAGGTAACGGCCAGGGCAGCAGGAAAGCCTTGGCGGTAAACATAAGTGCCGCAGAGCCTGCCTGTCGTCAAAGTACGGCGGGCTCTTTGTTCCGACCGTATGAAGGAGTAAGGAACTATGTTTGATCATATACTCGTTCCTTTGGACGGATCTTCCCTCGCCGAGTGTGTGCTACCTCACGTCGTAGCGGTAGCCCATGCCTTTGGGTCTAGGGTCACACTGCTGCAGGTGTTGGAGCAAACCCGAACCCCCGGGGCAACCCGGTCTGTTGATCCGCTGGGCTGGCACATTCGCAAAGCTGAGGCTGAAGCCTACCTGGAAGAAGTGGTGGGCCGCTTGCAAGAAGTTGACTTGCGAACGGAGAACACGCTCTTAGAGGGCCAGGCAGTGGAGCGCATCATCGAGTTCGCGCACGACCAGAACGTCGGCCTGATCCTTCTCAGCAGCCACGGACGGAGCGGCCTGAGCGGTTGGAACGTTAGCAGCGTTGTACAGAAAATCATTCTGCGTGCCTATGTACCAGTGATGATCGTGCGTGCCTACCAACCCGTTACCAGCGACCTGACAGGATTACGCTACCGGCGGCTGCTGGTCCCCCTGGATTGCTCGCGGCGGGCCGAGTGCATCTTGCCGCTGGCTACCACCCTGGCCGGTTTCCACAAGTCCGAAGTGCTGTTAGTACACGTGGTCTCCAGGCCACAAATGCCTTGTCGGGTGCCCCTTACCCGTGAAGATAGCGAACTGGCGAACCGGATCACGGAACGCAACCGACTGGAAGCGACCACATACTTGGAGCAATTGCAATCTTGGCTGGATGTGGACGTTCAGACTCGTTTGCTTCTCAGCAACAACGCCATAGAAACGCTACATGACCTGGTGGAACAAGAGGAGATAGACCTGGCCATACTGAGCGCGCACGGCTATTCTGGCGGGACCAAATGGCCTTATGGCAGCGTAGCCATCAGTTTCATCGCCTATGGCACGACACCGTTGTTCATCATGCAGGATCTTGCTCCAGATGAGGTAAAGCCCACCCAGGCAGAAGTAGCTGCAAAAGAGTACAAGGGACACTAGCGCATGCCGCACAATCAATCTAATCCGAACACACCCGCAGATCAAGCTCGCCTCGATGACGATGCGCTGAGCGCGGACCAACTGGAAAACCTGGCGCGTCAACTGGCTGAGAGCCACACTGCATCTCGCCGTCCCAGGCGCAGGCCCTCGCTCCTAGATCATCTCCAGGAACAGGAGGCGCTTTTGCGCGAGGCCTACCATCGCTTTGCCTCCGAACCGCAACTGTCTCTGTCTTTCGCTGGCGAATGGCTACTGGACAACTTTTACATCGTACAACAGGCGCTGCGTCAGGTCCGCGAAGACATGCCGGAAGGATTCTATCGCCAGTTGCCCGAAGTACAGACTCATTCCCTTGAGAGCTGCCCTCCTCGTATCTATGTAGTTGCACGCGAGATCACTCGCTACAGCAAGAACTACCTCTTACTCGACCAGGTGCGGCACTTTATTCGCACCTACCAGGGTATTACCCGGCTTACAATGGGCGAGCTATGGGCGCTGCCGACCATGCTGCGCTTCGGAGTCCTGGAGAACCTGACTCAGGCTGTCGCGCACATCGCAGGACTGCAGGCACTTGACAGTGAAGGAGTCTTCGCTGTCGCAGCGCCCACGCCTCAAGAACTGACAGCAGAGAGAACTGTCTCCAATTGTATCCTCAGCCTGCGCGGATTGGCGGCCCAGGACTGGAAAACCTTCTTTGAAAGCGTCAGCAGAGTGGAGCAGGTCTTGCGTCGTGATCCGGCAAACGTCTATGCCGCCATGGACTTTGAAACGCGCGATAGCTATCGCAAAGTCGTCGAAGAGCTTGCCCTGGCAACGGATTGGGATGAGGAGGAAGTAACACAAGAAGCGATCCAGGCAGCTCAGGCTGGTAGCCAAGATTCGCCTCGCACCCAGCATGTCGGCTTCTATCTCGTGGATAAGGGGCGTGCACAACTTGAGGCCCGCCTGGGTTACCATCCTCCTCGTTGGAGCACACATTTGCGGCGGTGGCTATTCAGCCACCCCACTCTGGTATACCTCGGTAGCATTGCTCTCATCACCTTAGCCATCTTGCTCGGCGAAGTCTGGTACGCTAGGGTTGCCGGTGGAACGCTTCCGCAGTTGCTGGGAGTGGTTTTGATCGCCCTGGTACCCACTGTGGCAGTAGCTGTCAGCTTGGTAAACTGGATCATCACCTGCAGGATACCACCCCGTATATTGCCCCGGATGGCCTTTGAAGATGGCATCCCTGCCGATTGCCGTACTATGGTAGTCATTCCCGCCCTCTTGACCCACCCCAATGAGGTCAAGAATCTACTGTGGCAATTGGAGCTTTATTCCCGGAGCAACGTAGACCCCAATCTTTACTTTGCCGTGCTCAGCGACTTTGCCGATGCGACCGATAGTGAGATGCCAGGCGATCAGGACTTGATCGAACAGGCTATAGCTGGTATCCAGGCCCTCAACGAGAAATATGGGACGCACTCTGCTGGCCCCTTTTATCTCTTCCACCGCGAAAGAACGTGGAACCCGGCCGAGGAGCTTTGGATGGGCTGGGAACGCAAGCGGGGCAAGTTGGCCGACCTTAATCAGATGCTCATGGGAAACTTGCCAACCTATTTCAGCGTGCAGTTAGGAAACCTGGAGATCCTGCCGCAAATCAAGTACGTCATCACTTTGGATGCGGATACGGTCCTGCCGCGGGGTGGAGCACACCGCCTGGTCGCTACTCTGGCACACCCGCTGAACCGCGCCGAATTTGATCCTGAGGGCGATAAAATGGTCAGCGGGTATACCGTACTGCAACCCCGTCTGGAGATCTGGCCGACGAGTGCCAACCAATCAGTATTTACACAGGTTTTCGCCGGGGATACGGGTCTGGATCTGTACACGCGAGCGGTATCCGACGTATACCAGGACCTGTTTGGCGAGGGGATCTACGCCGGCAAGGGCATCTACGATGTGGCTGCTTTTGAACGCAGCCTAGCTGGACGTGTGCCCGAAAACGCGCTGCTCAGCCACGACCTGTTTGAGGGGATCCATGGGCGCGCTGGCCTCTGCACAGATGTGACGCTGTTTGAAGACTATCCCTCCCACTATCTTGCCTACGCCTTGCGGCAGCACCGCTGGATTCGTGGGGATTGGCAACTCCTGCCCTGGTTGCTGCCAAGGGTGCCTAGCGCCGATGGTAAGACGACACCCAATGACCTCTCAGTCATTGACCGCTGGAAAATACTGGATAATCTGCGCCGGAGCTTGCTTACGCCCACGCTGCTGGCACTATTGGTCGCTGGCTGGGTATGGCTGCCGGGTTCGACTCTGGTTTGGACGCTGATAGGATTGCTGACGCTGGCCGCGCCTCTACTCACGGGCATTATAGCCGAGTTGGTTCGAGGTTTACGAAGCATGTCGTTGAGTGGAGTGGTGCACTCAGCGCGGGAAGGTGCCACCCGTTGGCTATCAGCATTGACGTTCCTCTCCTATGAGACATTCCTTGTGCTGGATGCTATCGGCTGTACCCTGGTTCGACTGTTCATCACGCATAAGCATCTGCTGCAGTGGACCACCGCTGCGCACACGATCCGCCTGTTC
Organism: Anaerolineales bacterium; assembly: GCA_004377365.1. Classification (GTDB taxonomy): domain Bacteria; phylum Chloroflexota; class Anaerolineae; order E26-bin7; family E26-bin7; genus E26-bin7. The sequence continues at coordinate 10,275 of SOHZ01000322.1, forward strand.
CGCAAAAGAAAAAAGCTGGCGCTAATGTGGAGACAGATGAGCAGCGCGCCGTTTCTCGCCCTGGGGATAGCCGTGTTGGTGGGATGGATGAGGCCAGCGGCATTGCCTGTCGCCGCGCCCTTGTTGCTGTTGTGGTTGGCCTCACCTCAGATCGCCCACTGGATCAGTCAGCCTGTGGTGCACAAACAGATCCCGCTTTCCGATGAACAACGTCAACGGCTGCGTTGTCTAGCTCGACGTACATGGCTCTACTTCGAGCACTTTGTCGGCCCGGATGACCATTGGCTGCCGCCTGACCATTACCAACAAGAGCCTCGCGGGCTCCTTGCCCGTCGCACCTCCCCCACCAACATCGGCATGCTGCTGCTCTCCACCCTGGCAGCCCACGACCTGGGGTACATTGGCCTGATGGACCTGGCGTTGCGGCTGCGCACCACCTTCGAAAGTATGGACAAACTGGAGCGGTATCGAGGCCACTTCTTGAACTGGTACGACACGCGCAACCTGAAGCCTCTGCCCCCACGTTATGTATCCACCGTGGATAGCGGCAACCTGGCGGGCTGTCTGCTGGCTCTCAGGCAGGGCTGCCTGGCCCTGCCCCACGAGCCCGTTCTGCGCTGGCAGTGTTGGCAGGGCCTGCTCGATACATTGGACATGCTGGCAGAGATCGTGCAGGGAGTGAAAGGGGGCGGCGTCGAGACGATGGTCGCGCCGCTAGAGGCCCACCTGGCCCACATCCATCAGCAGGTGTTGGCGGTGCAAGATGACCCTGCTATCTGGGCACCCCTGCTGACTGAGCTCAGCGACGACGGCTGGCAAGAATTGGACCGGCTATTGATGTCCCTGGTCGAATCTGGCTCACGCATTCTGGACGCCGCGCCCCTGAACGACCTGCACATTTGGTCGGAGCGAGTGTACCACCATCTGCTCAGTATGCGGAATGAACTGGACATGCTGCTGCCATGGCTTGGGCCCCTGAGCCGGCCGCCAGCACTGTTCGCTCAGGCAGAAACCGACCGAGCCATCACGGACGCCTGGCAGGCGCTCCAAGACGCCCTGCCTACCACGCCACGGCTCGACGAAGTACCCGAGGTCTGCAAAGCAGGGCGGGCGCGACTGGATCAACTGCAAGGCCTGCTGGCCAATGGGGTTGGCCCAACCGACCAGGCTCGCCCTGCCTGTCCCGAGCGTAGTCGAGGGGAGCTTGTCGAACAGGTGCAAGAGGCCCGTGCCTGGTGCGTGCGCCTGAGCGAGGGGCTGGACTCCGCCCACATGGCTGCAGAGAGTTTGCTGATCGGCCTCCAAGACCTGGGCGAGCAGGCGGAAGCATATTTTGAGGCGATGGATTTCAGTTTCCTGTTTGACACACGGCGTCAGGTATTCCATATCGGTTACAATGTGACTGCCGAAATCATGGACAGGAACTACTACGACCTGCTGGCGTCGGAGGCGCGCCTGACCAGTCTTCTGGCCATTGCCAAAGGAGACGTTCCCCAAAGCCATTGGCTGCACCTGTCTCGCCCTTTCACCCGGATAAATGGTGCGAGGGCACTCCTTTCTTGGAGCGCCACTATGTTCGAGTACCTGATGCCCCCTCTGCTGATGCGCAGTTACGAAGGGACACTCATGTACAAAACTTGTGGTGCAGTCGTTGATCGCCAAATCGCCTATGGACATCAGCGTCACGTCCCCTGGGGCATCTCAGAGTCAGGCTACTATCGCTTTGATGCCGGCATGAGCTACCAGTACCGAGCTTTCGGTGTACCGGGGTTGGGTTTCAAGCGTGGCCTAGAGCAAGATCTGGTGATTTCCCCCTACGCTTCGCTGCTCGCGCTGCCACTGCGCCCCAGAGCCGTGATGCAAAACATCGCAGAGCTTATGAAGCGGCAAATGCTGGGCCGCTACGGCTTTTTCGAGGCGATTGATTACACCCCTTCACGGCTGCCTTCGGGTCAAGAGAGTGCCATTGTATGCTCCTATATGGCGCATCATCAGGGCATGATCTTCCTGTCCATACTCAACTATCTTCAGGATGAGGTGATGGTGGATCGCTTTCACGCGGACCCTCGTGTGCAGAGCGCCGAGTTACTCCTGTATGAGCAACTGCCCCAACAGGTCCCCATCGAATACCCGCACCCGGAAGAGAGCGGTCCTGTTAGTCCACTCCAAACCTTGCCCACCGCGACGCCCTGGCAGGTGCCAATGCGGGCTGCCCTACCTCAAGTGCACTACCTCTCCAACGGACGTTATAGTGTGCTCATCACCAGCGCTGGCACCGGCTACAGCCAGTGGCAGGAGATGGACCTCACCCGCTGGCGCGCCGACACAAGCCTCGACACGTGGGGAACCTGGGTGTATGTGCAAGATAGGGACAGTGGTGCCCTTTGGTCGGGAGGCTATCAGCCGACTGCCGTTACGCCGCAGAGCCAAGAAGTTCTCTTCTACACCTACAAAGCTGAACTTCGCCGCAAAGACCATGACATCTCCCTCCGGATGGAAGTCACCGTCTCACCGGACGATGACGTCGAGATTCGGCGCATCACCCTGACCAATGGCAGCAATCGCTTGCGCCGACTGACGCTGACCAGCTACGGTGAAGTTGTGCTTGCACCTCGGACCGCAGACCGTCGCCACCCGGCCTTCAACAAGCTCTTTATTGAGAGTGAATACCTGCCCGAGCTGAATGCCCTGCTCTTCCATCACCGCCCACGTTCAGCCGATGAAACGCCGGTCTACATGGCTCACTTGATAGTCGTGAGACAGGGACAGGAGGTCACTGGCGCCCATGAGAGCGAGCGGACGCACTTCCTGGGACGCGGCCAGACGCTCCGCTCGCCAGTAGCTTTGCACAAAGACGGCCACGGGCTTTCCAGTACCACTGGTGCTACCTTGGACCCGATCATGGCCATCGGCCAGGACATTGACCTGAAGCCCCACGCGACTGTGGAGGTGGCCTATATCACCCTGGCCGCCACATCGCGTGAAGAAGCCCTGGCTTTGGCCCACCGTTATCAAGCCTGGATCAGAATTAGACAAGCTTTTGGAAGGGCGCACGATTACAACCGACAGGAATTGCGCCAACTGGATCTCGGCACAGCGGAGCTAGAACGCATTCAGCAATTGCTTTCTGTGCTCCTTTACCCTCATGCTGCCCTGCGCGCCGCTCCCGCTACGCTGGCGGCTAATACCAAAGGGCAACCTGGGCTGTGGGCATATGGCATTTCCGGAGACTATCCGATCCTCCTGGTGCGCGTCGGCAGCCAAGAAGAAATGAGCTTGATACATGAACTGCTCCAAACCCACGCCTACTGGCGCAACCGGCAAATCAAGATTGACTTGGTCATCCTCAACCAACGAGAGACCAACTACAACCAGGAGCTACACAACCAATTGCAGCGGTTGATCGCCCACACGGGCGGCGATGGCTGGCTGAACCGGCGAGGCGGCATCTTTGTCCTGCGCGCCGACCAGATGAGCGAGGCGGATCAGGTACTGCTGGAAACGGCTGCCCGAGCCATCCTGGACGGGGAAAAAGGCTCGCTGGCCGAACAACTGAGGGATCTGCAGGAACAGCCGACTCGCCTGCCATCCTTTGTCCCCACTTTGTTCAGCCCTGAGGACGCAGAGCCCACGCCGCCACTGGTACGGCCCACCGATCTCCTCTTTGACAACGGCCTGGGTGGCTTTAGCGCCGACGGGCGAGAGTACGTCACCTACCTTGAGCGGTGTCCTGAGCCCGTCGAAGGGCCAAGCCAATGGACACCAGCCCCCTGGATCAATGTCATCGCCAACCCCCACTTTGGCTTCCTGGTCTCCGAAGCGGGAGCGGGCTACACCTGGGCGGAAAGCAGCGGCGAAAACCGGCTGACCCCCTGGCGCAACGACCCGGTGGCCGACGTGCCGGGCGAGGCACTCTATCTGCGCGACGAGGAGACGGCGCAGGTCTGGTCGCCCACGCCCTTGCCCACTCCTGCACCGGCCCCCTACCTGATCCGTCACGGCGCTGGCTATTCCATCTTTGAGCATAACAGCCATGGCCTCAAACAGCGATTGCGCCTTTTTACAGTTCCGGACGCGCCAGTGAAGGTGGTGCATTTGCGGCTGGAGAACACGTGGAACCGCACCCGGCGGATCACCGCAACCTATTACGCCGAGTGGGTGTTGGGCCCAGACCGGGATGTACACCAGCAATATGTCATCCCAGAGTTTGACGCTGACAGCCACGCACTGCTGGCCCGCAATCCCTACAACCAGGAGTTCGGCGAGCGGGTGGCCTTTCTGGCTGCCAGCAAAAAACCCCACGGTCTGACCGCCGACCGCACCGAGTTTCTGGGGCGCGAGGGAAGCCTCGGCCATCCGGCTGCACTTGACCGCATCGGGCTGACCAGCACAGTGAAAGCCGGACTTGACCCCTGTGCAGCCTTGCAGATTCACCTTGATCTGTCCCCTGGCGGGGTGCAAGAGGTCTTTTTCTTGCTGGGCCAGGGCGCAAACCGACAAGAGGCACTCCGGCTGGTCAATCAGCATCAGGACCCAGCACAGGTAGAGGCCATCTGGGAAGATGTGACCGAATTCTGGGACAGCCTGTTGGGCACCGTGACGGTGCGGACGCCCGATCCGGCCATGAACCTGTTGCTCAATCGTTGGCTGCTATACCAGACGCTCTCCTGCCGAGTGTGGGGGCGCTCTGCGCTCTACCAATCCAGCGGTGCTTTTGGCTATCGCGATCAGTTACAGGACGTGATGGCTCTGGTACATACTGCGCCCGATGTCATCCGGGATCATATCCTGCGAGCAGCGCGTCATCAGTTCGAGGCGGGGGATGTGCTGCACTGGTGGCATCCGCCTTCAGGACGCGGGGTACGCACGCGCTGCTCCGATGACCTGTTGTGGCTTCCCTTTGTCACGGCGCACTATGTGGCCACCACCGGCGACGAATCTATTCTGGTTGAGAACGTGCCGTTCCTCACGGGCGATCCCCTGGAGCAGGAGGAGGTAGAGCGTTATGATCACTACGAGGCCACTACCGAGAAGGCCACTCTCTATGAGCACTGTCGCCGGGCATTGAAGAAAGGGATGACCGCCGGACCGCATGGCCTGCCCCTGATGGGCAGCGGAGACTGGAACGATGGTCTAAACCGGGTGGGCATCAAGGGCCAGGGCGAAAGCGTGTGGTTGGGCTGGTTCCTGTACGCCACCCTGACCCGTTTTGCCCCCCTGTGCGAGCGTATGGGCCATGAGGAACAGGCCGCCGCGTACCGGCAGCGAGCCCACGACCTCCTCCAGGCGTTGGAGGCCAATGCCTGGGACGGGAACTGGTACCTCCGCGCATACTATGACGACGGCACACCACTGGGGTCTGTTGAAAACCGTGAAGGTCAGATCGACTCCATCGTCCAATCGTGGGCTGTCCTGTCTGGGGCGGCCGACCCGGCGCGCGCTGCACAGGCGATGGACACCGTCGCTGAACGGCTCGTGCGGCGTGATGACCAACTGGTGCTGCTCTTCACCCCGCCTTTCGATAAGACGGCACGCGATCCCGGTTACATCAAGGGCTATCTACCGGGCATCCGGGAGAACGGTGGTCAATATACCCACGCCGCGCTGTGGGCTGTGTGGGCCTTTGCCGAGCTGGGACAGGGGGACCGCGCTGAAACACTGTTCCGGCTGCTCAACCCTATCTACCACAGCGATACGCTGGAGAAAGTGAGGCGCTACCGGGTAGAGCCTTACGTAGTAGCGGCGGACGTCTATAGTATGCCACCGCACGTCGGGCGCGGCGGCTGGACCTGGTACACCGGCTCGGCTGGCTGGATGTACCGCCTGGGACTGAAGACTATCCTGGGGCTCCGTCGGGTGGGAAATGTGCTGCAAATGGACCCCTGCATCCCCAAGGACTGGTCGGGCTACGAGCTAACCTACCACGATGGCGAAACTTCCTATCAAATTCGGGTGGAGAATCCAGACGGCATCAACCGAGGCGTGAAGCAGGTGACACTGGATGGAGAGCTCTTGTCTGGTGGGGATATCCCGCTGCTGAGCGATGGGCGACAGCACAGGGTGCGCGTCCTGATGGGCTGAAATAGCTTATGTGCAGCAACTGACGTAAAGACCAGACCCTATCCGAGAGAGAGCACACGACACCATGTCCACGGATACCCCCATTGTCCTCATCACGCCCGACGCCAAGGCTGCCCTGGAAACCGAAGTGAAACGGGGCGGCAGCACTGGTGAGTTGACAGGCGGACTCCTCTTTGGCTACCCATTGGATGAGCGCCATCGTTTGGTGATCAGCTCGGTCCGGCCGAGCGGCGAAGTCGGCTTTGGTCAACAGAATTTTGCCCTCAACCAGACACGCACGTCGCGACAGTTGAAACACGCGCGGAGCCTGGCCCCCGAGGCCACTTACTGCGGCGTCTGGTACATCCATCGCACGCCCATCCAGGAGCTGACCGACGAGGAATGGATGCAAGCCCAGAGCTTGCTGGAAGACCCCGACTTTCGTTTCAAGGACCTGGTCTGCCTGGTGCTCTGCTTCTATTCCGGCGAGCTAAATATCTATGCCTCGTCCTTCGACCGTTATCAGTCAGCCCGTGGTCAGCCACCGACACCGACACAACTGCAACTGATGACGGGCCCGCTGCCAACCCAAGCAGCCGATGTGACACTCCCGTCCGCCCCACCCCCGACCCCCACTAACTGGCTAGATTCCCCCGGCGTCGCCGCGCGCCTGAGGATGGAGCACGAGCGGCTGGCTCAAACGTATCGCGCCGAACCAGCGATGATGCCCGATGGACAAATGGTATTCCGGCTGACGCCAAAAGACAAACACCAAAAGCTGGCGTTTTACCTGGCCTGCGGGTCTGGCTTCCCCAAGAAAGCACCGTGGGCCTTCCTGTTGGCCGGGGGCAAGCGGCATCCGCTATCGAGTCCGGGCTTGGTCAACTGGTCGGAGAAGCAATGGTTGGTCGAGATGGCTGACGAGCTAATGAAATGGCTGAACTGGTCGCTCGATCAATTTGTGCCTGCGGCGGAAGAGGCGCTGAATCGAGGCGATTACCAGGAGGCGGCCGATCTGCTGACCGTGGTGCTGGCGACAGACCCGCGCACGCCCCGTGCAGCCCGCTTGCTGGCGCGGGCCCAAGCGCCGTTGCGCTAAAGCCACTCGCCCCGCAAGAGTAGCATCCTGAGTAGGCCGAAACTGCGTCCTGAGCTTGTCGAAGGGCGAAGTGGAGGCCGTATCGAAGGGTGCGGGTTGTGACAATAAGCAAGAGTCCAGGATAAGCCGCATCCCCTTCGACGAGCTCAGGACAGGCTTCGATACGCTGCTTCACTACGTTGCGCAGCTACTCAGGATGCTCAAATGACTTTACAAGAGCAGGAAGCCCTTTTGCGAGCCCTAAGGCCTAAAGATAGTCCTCGATGCGATGCCGGGCGGCGTAGGCCGCAGACTGGGCACGGGAGGTGTGCCCCAACTTGGCGAGGATGTCACTCACATAGTTGCGTACGGTTTTCTCGCTCAGGTAGAGTGCCTCCCCAATCTCGCGGTTGGTCTTGCCTTCGGCCACCAGCGCCAGCACGCGGAGCTCCCGCTCGCTGAGGCCGGCGAAAGCCTCGGCACGCTCGCGCTCGCGCATCTCACGCAACTTGGCGAACACCTGGTTGGTCAGGTGGGAGTCCAAAAGCCGCTCACCACGGCCCACCCGGCGCAGGGCCTGCACCAAATCGTCGCTGCCGACCTGTTTGAGGACGTAGCCTTCCGCGCCAGCGGCGATAGCATCGAGCAGTACCTCGTCCTCGGCGTAGGAGGTCAGCATGACGATTTTGGTGTCCGGCCGGCAGCGCTTGATCTCAGCGCACGCCTCCACGCCGCTGCGTCCCGGCAGACGGATGTCGAGCACCACCACGTCGGGTGCCAGGCTCTCCACGGCCTGGACGGCCTCGCTGGCCGTCGCGGCCTCACCGACCACCATCAGATCGGGCTGGCGCTCCAGCAACGACCTCAACCCCAGCCGCACCACTTCGTGATCATCCACCAGCACGATCCGCAGCTTATCCACTGCTTTCCTCCTGTATAGGCGGTTCCAGCGCGCAGGGCACGGTTGCGATCACTGTCACCCCACCCTCGCGTGGGCACACAAACTCGCAGCTGCCGCCCATCAGCCGCGCCCGCTCTCGCAAATTGGCCATTCCCCGGCCATTGAGACCATTCATGTTCTGCGGGAACTCCTTAAGCCCCACCCCATCGTCGGCCACCACCAACTGCAGGTGATCGCTCCCGTAGTGCAGACTCAACACTACGTGCTTGGCTTGAGCGTGCTGAACTACATTGCTCAGCGCCTCGCGGGCAATCTGGGCGACCTGGATCGCGGTGTCAGCTGACAGAATACAACACCGCCGCCCCTCCACCCGGAATTCTGCCTCTAGCAACGTGTCCACCTGGATGTCGCGGACCAAGGCTTGTAGCTCGTTCTCCAACTCCCGACTACGCTCGGTCTTGTGCAGTTCAAAGATGTAATCCCGGATGTCCCCCATGATACGATCCAGACTGGCCATGACACCTTGTATCCGCCCCCTCGCGCGGGTTGGATCCTCCTGCACCAGATGAAAAGTATCCTCCAGAGCCAAGCCGGTGGCATAGATGGATTGGATGATCCCGTCGTGCAACTCTCGCCCGATGCGCTCTCGGTCCTCGGCCAGAAGCCGCTGGCGCTCGACGGCCTCAATCCGCTGCTCGACTTCGGCCTCAAAGATCTCCAGCGAGCGGGTGATGGTGTAGGCCATGACCAGGCCCAAGATGGAACGGAAGACGGGCACGGGGATGCCAATGCTGGCGATGACGGTGGAGTAGTTGAGCCAGGAGGCCGGTGGGAAAGGGCCGACGGGGACTATCAACCCACCGGCGATGGCGTAGCCGGCAAAGGTGTAGGCTGCGCCCCGCAGAAAGCGGGCGATGCGGGGCATGGCCATCGTCTCCACCTGGCGTGCCTGGCGCAGGAAGCCCAGGCAGGCCAGTGCGCTGCCCGGCAGGGCCATGCCATAGCGGCTGAAGATATTACCTAGACTCAGCAACTCGTCAAAGGGCAAAGTCCGTAGCACGGCCAACAAGATAAGCACCCCACCCCATAGTATGAACACCATGCCGGGCACGGCTCGTGTCCATCGAGAAAGGACCGGCCGGCTCAACTGAATCCCGAACTGGAACAGACAAAAAAATGAGGTGCCCAACACAAGCAGGTGCAGGCTATACAAAACGACCACCAGAGGTGCGGGTAGATAGACGGCTTGCAGGGGGATAAAAATATAGCCCCACTCGTTGAAGCCGTGGATGATGCCAAAGGCAGCCAGCCAGTGGAGGCTGCGGGCCAACTCTAGCTCACTGCGCCGCCGGCTCTGCAGGGCCGACACCAGCCCGGTGACGAAAAAGACCTGCCCGTAGACGAAATAAAGGATAATCCAGTTAAGCTGGAAGAAATCGGTTACGTTGTACACGCGTCATCACTCCTGTTTCCATTATACCACCGAACCCGTCTCTCTTCAAACTGACAGGCGTCCCCAAAATAAGGGACACCTGTCACTTGCCAAGCGTGACAAGATGTGATAAAATAGTAATGCATGCGGTAGCTTTTGGCTGCCATGGGGCGCGTAACGTCTGACTCGATTGGGCTACTGCCCTTCACCTCCGAGGAGAGAACTCAACAGAGGAAGGAGGTGATGCCATCTAGCCTGACAGTTTGTTGGAATCTGGCTCTATTATCCAATTGGGCCCTAACTGAGCAAAGAAGGAGGATGTGTAATGCAAAGAACCCTGAAACTTTTGCTTATGGCGACTGCTGTGCTGGCTGTAGCCTTGTTGTTGGCCGCCTGGGGGCTGGCTGGGCCAACCGATGAGGCCACCGCTGCAACAACCGTCGGCGCTGAGTACGTCGGTTCGGACACTTGCAGTCAATGCCACGAGGAGATCTACGAAACCTTCATAAAGTCCGGCCATGCCTGGAAGCTAAACCCGGTGGTGAACGGCAAACCTCCGAAATATCCTTTCACCGAGGTTCCCGAGCCCCCCGAGGGTTACACCTGGGACGACATCACCTACGTCATCGGCGGCTACAACTGGAAGGCCCGCTTCATAGACAAAGACGGCTACATCATCACAGGTGACGATGAGAAGGCCACCACCCAGTACAACTTTGCCAACGACATCGTGGGCAAGGAGGCTGGATGGGTGGGGTACCACGCTGGGGAGGAGAAGCCGTACGACTGCGGTCCCTGCCACACCACCGGCTACAGCCCCGAGGGCAATCAAGACGACCTGCCCGGTCTCGTGGGCACCTGGGCCGAGCCGGGCGTCAAGTGCGAACGGTGCCACGGCCCCGGCAGCCTGCACGCCGAAAACCCGTACGGCGTGCTCATGAAGGTTGACCGCGACTCCGAACTGTGCGGCGAGTGCCACCTGCGCGGCGAGCCCGAGGCGGTCAACGCCAAAGGCGGCTTCATCCGGCACCACGAGCAGTACGAAGAGCTGTTCCAGAGCAAACACATCGTGCTGGACTGTGTGAAATGTCACGATCCGCACGTGGGTGTGGTGCAGTTGCGCCAAGCTGACGAGCAGACCACGCGCACCCAGTGCGAAAACTGCCACTTCAAGAACGCCAAGTACCAGGATTCCAAGATACATCCGACAGTGGCAGATTGCATTGACTGTCACATGCCGCGCGTCACCAAGAGCGCCTGGGGCGACGCCGAAAAGTTCACTGGCGACATTCGCACCCACTTAATGGCCATTGACCCGGACCAGATCGGCCAGTTCACAGAGGATGGCTCGGAGGCGTTGTCGCAGGTCTCGTTGGACTTTGCCTGCCGAGGCTGCCACGTGAAAGGTGGCTCTGCAACGCCAAAGACCGACGAGGAACTGCTCGAAAAGGCTGACGGCTATCACGACAAGCCACAGGCCTCGACGAAATAAGAGGATAATCCAGCTAGGCAAGGGGGAGCGAGTTGGCAACCGACTCGCTCCCCTTCTTTTTGATGAACGACCGGGATTACCCAAGTTGACGGGACCTCTGCTCTGCGCTTCCTGGTTGACACCCGCCTTGAAACAAGTATAATATCCCCAAGGCATTCTTCAGTCACCCTGGCTGGACGGGCCGGATGACTGTCTGCTGTGTCACGATCCGACCGGACAGATCAAGCCAGCACCAGCAGACCACGAGGGTCGTGGCAATGAGCAGTGCACCCTCTGCCATAAACTCGCACCGTAACTGTGTACAAAGGGCAACCTCGATGGGTTTGCCTGTGGGGTGTGCCACCTTAATTCTTTAACCTTCATAATAGCCCAAGAGAGCTGACCCGCTCCAGGAGTATCGGTTTTACGGTTATGGAAAGCTGTGAACCTGCTTCCGAGGCATCCGGGGCTGCTTTTCGCCTTGTTCTAGACACCTGGCGGGCCATTTTGACTGCTCGGCCGCTAAAACCGATACTCCTGAGGTCATGGGATGTCGACTTGACACAATCGGTCATTCAGGTATAATAACCTTTGGTGCTAGTTTTACAGACTGAACTCAGCGATGGATAGATGGACAAGGCCGGTTTCATCAGGCTCAAGTCCATGCCATTGGACCAAGAGATTAAACAAGGCCATAGTGTAACCTACGCGGTTCTTGAAATACTCCCAAGCGCGATGCATCACTTTCTTGAAGCGGCATACCAGAGTCAGCATCGACAGTACCGTTTCGATGATCATGCGGTCATTCCATTCACCCCGCTGACAAAGTCTCAAATGGGGTGGATGCCAATCTACCTTTGCAAAGGCGTCGTCGGCAAAGACGACCATCTGGTCAGTAACACTTTCGACCACGTGTTGAAAAGCCGAACCATCGTACACGTTGGCCGTGTCGCAGTCCCAGTTGACGATCAGGCCCAGATGGTTCAAGAGCAGGCACAGCTTCCCGCCTACAATCCAGCGTTTGTTGGAGAGCCCCTTGCGCCCAATCTGCTTCGGACTGCGGCCTTCCCGTCGGGGATGAATCAGTTCAATGCCATAGGTGTCAACCACCCCGATCAAAGAAGGTTCCGCCATAAAACAGTCTATCCACTGGCGGTGAGAATTGAACAACCGGAACAGACGAGTGCGCTCGGGCAGTTTAGGGAACAAATGCAAATAGTCCCGCTTCAGCCAACGGTAGAAGGCACGATTGCCAACTCCTTTGAGCGTAAACAGCAGCGCCAGGGGCACCACTTCACTTGGATAAAGCAAGGCTTGCGAATGCTTTTTCACATCAATCATCTTGTCATCTATACGGCAAAAGAGTTCTATAATAAAATCTTCTGTAGTCATGAGGTTCTCCTCTATGCTTTTGGTTTGGGTACCCATAGCATAGGAGAATCTCATGCTTTTGCAACTAGCACCAATGGTTAATATGCTTTAGGGGAATATCAAGAATGAACCACGAGTGGACAGCACGAGGAAAATACCGGGTGAGGGTGCCTGACCTTGACTACTACCGCCGCATCATCAAGTGCCAGGCGGGTTGTCCAGTGGACACCAACGCCCGTGAGTACGTGATCGCCATTGCCGAGGGAGACTACGAGCGGGCCTACCTCATCGCCCGCCAGTGCAACCCCTTTGCCTCGGTCTGTGGGCGGGTGTGCAATGCCCTATGCGAGATACAGTGCCGCCGGGGCGACTTTGACGCGGCCATCGCCGTCCGCGCCCTGAAACGCTTCGTAAGCGAACGATACGGGGTGGAAGCGGGGCGCTACTCAGCGGCGGTGACTGCCTCCCTGCTGGAACAGGCGGCCGGCGATTCGAGCACCATCCACGACCTCAGGGCCCTGGCGAAGCTACGAGGGGAAAGAGCCCGGCGGCAAGGTAAGGTGGCCGTCATCGGCGCCGGGCCGGCCGGGCTCGCGGCCGCTCACGACCTGGCCCTCATGGGCCATCGAGTGACCGTCTTCGAGGCCTCCGACGTCCCCGGCGGGATGCTGCGCCTGGGCATCCCCGCCTACCGCTTGCCTCGCGACCTGCTGGAGGCGGAAATCCAGGTCGTCCTTGACCTGGACGTGGAGTTGCGGCTCAATACCCCCCTGGGTCCCGACCTGACCCTGGCCGACCTCAGGAAGCAGGGGTACGAGGCCATATTCATTGCCGTTGGCGCGCACAGGAGCCGGGAGTTGGGCATCGAGGGCGTGGAGCTGGACGGGGTTCTGAAGGCCGTGGATTTCCTGTTGAACGTCAATCTGGGCTACCGGGTCGAGCTGGGTAATAAGATCCTGGTCATCGGGGGCGGCGGCGTGGCCATCGATGCGGCTCGGTCGGCCCTCCGCAAGATGGAGTACATCGAGACGCTGAGCGCAGAGGAGAGGGCGGTCATCCTGGCCATTGCCCGAGAGGCCCTGCGGCAGATGGTGGGCCTCGATGGTCGGCGGGTGGAGGAATTAACCACCGCCCTCGACGCGGCCCGCTGGGCCCTGCGCCTGGGGGTCAAGGATGTACACCTGGTCTGCCTCGAATCGCGTGAGGAGATGCCCGCCGAGGAGAGGGACATCGAGGAGACCCTGGAAGAGGGGATCCAAATCCATACCCGTGTGGGTCCCAAGAGGATCCTGGGCCGAGAGGGCAAGGTGATCGGGTTAGAGACCATCGCCGTGGAATCGGTCTTTGATAGCACGGGCCGCTTCAACCCCACCTTCATCCCAGATACGGAGACCGTCCTCGAAGCGGACACAGTGATCATAGGCATCGGTCAGGCTTCTGACCTGTCTTTCATCAGGGATAGCGACGGCATCGAGATCAGCCGGCGGGGGACGATAGTTGTGGACAAGGAGACCCTGGCCACAACGGCGCCCAGCATCTTCGCCGGTGGGGACGTGGCCTTTGGTGCCCGCTTCGTCATCGAGGCCATAGCCGATGGCCTCCGAGCAGCCCGCTCGATAGACGACTATCTCCAGGGGAGGCAGGCCCGCGTGCGGCAGCGGGGCACGATGACCATTATCGAGTCCCACGCTATGCCCCTCGGCTATCAGAAGATCCCTCGCCGCCCAGTGCCCGCTTTGCCTTTGGAACGGCGGGTGGGCATCGCTGAGGTTGAGCTCGGATACGACGAGGGGATGGCTCACGAGCAGGCTAGCCGCTGCCTGCGCTGCCACATCCAGACCGTCTTCGACGGTGACAAGTGCATCCTGTGCGGCGGCTGTGTGGACGTCTGCCCGGAGCGCTGCCTCAAGATGGTGCCGCTGGAGCGCCTGGCGGAAGACCCAGACATGGCAGCCTTGGTGGTAGCTCGCTTCGGGCGTCCCCTGGCCGGGTTCCCCCACGACCTGGGCACGGCTATGATCAAGGACGATATGCGCTGTATCCGCTGCGGGCTATGTGCCAAACGCTGCCCAACAGGTGCCATTACCATGGAAGCGCTGAGCTTTGTCGAGGAATACGTCTAGCTATGCCGGGCCGGAGATGGAAAACTGGCTACTGAATAAGGAGATGAGTATGACCATGGCAAGGGAACTTTTCGACCGCGTCGTGCACGGGGTCACTAACTCACGGGTGTGGCGCTCTTTCTTCCGCCACGGGCTGCCAGATAACGACCTCGATCGTTCGCTGACGATCACCAGCAACGTCTTCTTGCACCTGCACCCGGTGAGGGTCCGCCGTTCGGGCTTGAGGTTGACCTACACCTGGGGATTGGGAGGGATTACCTTTTTCCTGTTCCTGGTGCTGGGCGTCACCGGCGGACTCTTGATGTTCTATTACGTGCCCTCGGTGGAGCGGGCCTACGACGACATAGTGGCCATCCAGTCAGCGATCCCCTTCGGCGGCCTTATTCGCAACCTGCACCGCTGGGCGGCCGAGGGGATGGTGATTTGCGCCTTTCTGCACCTGTGCCGGGTGTTCTACACGGGAGCGTACAAGCCGCCCCGCGAGTTCAACTGGATCGTTGGTATTGTGGCCGGACTTTTGACCCTGGCCGAAAGCTACACTGGCTATCTGTTGCCCTGGGACCAACTGGCCTACTGGGCCGTCACGGTGGGAAGCGAGATCGCCGGTTACACCCCTTTCCTGGGCGCGCAACTGCGCACCATACTGTTGGGAGGCCCCGTGGTCGGCCAACCGGCTCTCATCCGCTTCTACAACCTCCACGTCTTTATCCTGCCCTTCACCATAGTTGCCGTGCTGGGCATCCACTTCTGGCGGATACGCAAGGACGGCGGCATCTCGGGGCCGCCGCCGGGTGAGGACAAGGAGCAGGGGTGACAAGGTGACAAGGCAATGAATGTGACAAGAAAAAGGAAGCAAAAGGAGCAGGGAGGGTGAGAATGGCAGAAGAGAAGCGAGACCCACAGATCTTCCCCGTTGATCCGAACAAGACCTATGGCCTGATGGAGTTGGCCCGGGGGACTTCGCCCCTGGTGGCCAAAGAGCCCGATGATACGGTGATGACCTTCCCCCACCTGGTCATCATTGAAGTCCTGGCCGCTCTGGCGGTGATGGCTCTGTTGTTGTTCCTTTCCGCTGTGCGCGATGCCCCGCTGGAGGAGATAGCCAATCCCGATGTCTCCCCCAACCCGGGCAAGGCGGCCTGGTACCTGGTTGGCGTGCAGGAACTGATCCTGCACATGCATCCCACCGTGGGAGCCATCCTGATCCCGGCCGTAGTTGTCCTGGGCCTGATCGTCATACCATACATTGACCGCAGCCCGGGGGGGATCGGCCGCTGGTTCGGCTCAGAACGGGGAAAGCGCATCGCCCTGGTCGCGGCCCTGGTCACGCTGGTTGTGGTGCCCCCGCTGGTGCTCCTGGATAGCCACATCGGCGATAGGCCGGTGGCCTGGCGGCAGTGGCTGCCCAAAGCCACCCCCGTCTGGGTGGCCGGGATAGTCATCCCGGTGGGGGTTATACTGATTTTGCTGGGCATACTGTATTTTGTTTTGCGAAGGATACGGGCGACCACGCGGGAGATGATGATCGCTTTCTTCACGGTTTTCGCGGTGGCGCTCATTATCCTCACCATCATCGCCCTGATCTTCAGGGGGCCGTACATGCACATCTACTGGCCCGGCAGATGGCCAGAGGTACATTGAAAGATATTGGTCAAGCTTTTGGAGGAAATGCAATGAGCGAAGATAGGTTGATCGAGGGGAAAACGATTTCACGGCGCAGATTCTTTCTCTATGCCTGGGCGGTGAGTGTCGTGGCCGTGATGGGCGAGGCGGTGGGGATGCTCTTCAAGTTCATTCAGCCGCGAGTGCAGGAGGGGGCATTCGGCGGTAAGATCACCGCTGGCAAGATGGAAGAGTTCCCCCTGGGCTCGGTCACGTCCATCAAAGAAGGGCGATTCTTCATCTCCCACCTGGAGGGGGGATTCCTAGCTCTGTACAGCAAGTGTCCCCACCTGGGGTGTCTGGCCCCCTGGATAGAGGGCGAAGGACAGTTCAATTGTCCCTGCCACGGTGCCCTCTTCAACGAGAAGGGGGAGCTTCTGTCCGGGCCATCGCCTCGACCACTGGATCTGTTTCCTCTGGAAATCGTCGAAGGGGAGATTGTGGTGGACACGAGCACACCCATCCTCCGGAAGCAGTTCGAGGAATCCCAGCTCGTGTCATAACAGGGCAAGCTCAGCTCGCCATCCATTATCCATTTATGCTCGGGCTGGATGACAATCCAGCCCATCCCCCGGGATTGTCATCCGGGGGGAGCAAAAAGAAAATTCCTATAGTATCCAGTTATGATGGTGCCCGAGTTTCGCCCGAATGGAGTAGAGAGCTATGAGTGATATGGACAAGAAGATAGGCCTGGCTTTGTTCTTGACGTTGTTCATAGGAGGGTGGTTCCTCGTTTATTGGCTGAACGAGCCAAACCGCATGGAGGCAAGCAGCGAAGAGTTCCGACTCCGGACTGTGGCTCAGGGAAGGGAACTATACGACGAAAACTGTGCCTTGTGCCATGGAGCCGAAGGACAGGGAATACCCCAGATAGGAAGCGCGTTGAATTCCAAGAACCTCCTGGCAGCTATGGATGACACCGCTCTACATGACGTCACCCGTGATGGCCGGCCCAATACGGCGATGCCGGCCTTTGGCGAGGAGCACGGCGGCCCTCTGGAGGAGCATCAGGTCGACCAGTTGACCGCTTTCATCCGGAACTGGGAGAGCACAGCCCCTGTCTTGCCCCCTGGGCCTCAGGCTGGAAGGAGTGAGAGGGTAGCCGCAGGGGCCGAGCTATATTCAGCCACCTGTGCAGTCTGTCACGGCGAGAGTGGCCAAGGAGGGATCGGACGTGCCCTGAACTCCGAGGACTACCTGACCGCGTTTGACGATGCTTACCTTGAGGAGGCCATAGCGAGCGGCCGGCCCCGGCAGGGGATGCCCACCTGGGGCAAGGTTCTGTCTCCCAGTCAAATCGAGGATCTGGTGATCTTTATGCGGGACTGGGAGGAGGGAGGCCCACTGTACGCCCAGTATTGTGGTTTCTGCCACGGGGTGCTGGGCCAGGGCGGGCCGAACCCTAGCAACCCAGACGAGATGATCCCGGCCCTGAACTCCGTCCAGTACTTGGACACCCACGACGACAGCCACATCCGTCAAGCCATCATCGAGGGAGTGGAGGAGAAGGGCATGCCCGCGTTCCTACTGTCCGAGATCGAGGTGGACAAGATCGTGGAATTTCTCAGACGGTGGCGGGAGGCTCTAGCCGGGCTCAGAGGTGCGGAGTTGTACACCCGCTACTGCGCCACCTGCCACGGATCGAATGGCGAAGGGGGAATCAATCCCTTCAACCCCAGGGAGAGCGTCACCACGTTGAACTCACCGGACTACCTGAGCCAGGCTAGCGATGAGGACATCCATCGCAGCATCGCCGAAGGGGTAACTGGCACAGGGATGGTAGCCTTGTCGCAGCAGCAAGGCGGTCCCTTGACCGATGAGGAGATCGAGCGACTGGTTGCGTTCATCAGAGGCTGGGAGACAGGTGAGCAAGCACAGCCCACCCCCGCCCCGGAAGCGACGCCGACAGTTGTAGCGCCAACTGCGGGGG